>CAIUZK010000246.1 GCA_903903635.1 uncultured Bacteroidota bacterium | reverse complement strand
GAGTATTTGAATAAAATCAGGGGCTACAAATTACGAAATATACAACGGCAAATCAGGCAACTTGATATTCATGAAGGCGAACTTATATTTGCAAAAGCATGATTATCAACATACTGGAAGGTGGTTATATACAATGTTAGCACAGCGCAGCAGGAGCTGCAAATAGAACTCTGTCTCCAAAAGCCTGCCCTGAGCGAAAGCCGAAGGGGCATTTGAAAAACTCCGGCCCAATCTATTATTCTGCCTCAGCCTGACTTCCTGGCCAAACCTCCATTAAGACTTGAAGCTGCATTCACCTCCTATCACCATCATAAGAATAAGAAAGTAATTATTAGCTTTATCCCGGATTTAATAGAAAATGAAAGTCAGACTCGTCATTTTACTCACGCTGCTTGCTAACACCATATTCTGTACCGCACAGCAGAAAGGGTGCTTTTTGGCACAGCCCGGAAATAAAGCAGAACTGGTTACCACCACTGATTTCTCCGGTTATAATGCCTTCTTCATAGGTGAATTCCATGGTGTATATGGTATGTCTGAAGTTAAACTTGCCATGATCAGGTATCTTAATAAAACCTACGGCATCACCGATGTCTTTATGGAGGTGGGTTATAGCGCCGCATACCTTTACAACTCTTACCTGGAAACCGGCGATACAGCCTTTATCACCAGGCCCAACCTCCTTTATTCGGTCAAAGAACCAGATAAAGCATTCTGGACCGGACTGTATGAATACAACAAGGGGCTAAAGAAGCATATCACTATAAGAGGCATGGATTTCGAACGGGTCGAATTCCTCAAAGTACTTAAATTACTCACGCCTGCTGAAGTGCAAAAACTAAAAGAAATAGCAGCGATACTTTCCTATATCGACTCGGTACGTCAGCCCGCCATTGGATGGCTGGGAAGCGATAACCAAAACAGGCAGGACAGCATATACGAAACCATAAGAGCCGATTTTGATACCAATAAACTCTTCTATAAGCAATACTTCGGCAATGACTACAAAATAGTAAGGCAGATAATGAAAAACCCCGGCACCTACCGCAACTTCAGCAACCGCAACAATGCCATGTACCAGAATATACTGAACCAGGCAGACAAAGACGGAATTGAAAAGTTCATGGTCTTCAGCGGGCTCGCTCATGCCAACAAAGAACACGATGGCTCGCTGTGCGGATTATTACTGCATAACAAACAGTATAAACATAAACTCCTTGATATAGCAATGACCTGCAAAAACTGCTACGACTGGCAACAACCCCGCAACGGCATCGCACCTTTCAAAGCTCCCTATACTTATTTCAAGGATACAATGCTTATGAACAGCATCTACGATAAGTATTTCAGTGAAGACTGTAAATACACCCTATTACCATCAGGTAGTATTGATGATAATAAGGTGCGTAAATACTCCGACTACATCATATTGATGAAGGATCAGCCTGAATACTGATTCTCATCCTGATCTTCATAAAGTCATTTCTGGTTCATTTGCCTGTCTCCGCTCTGGCGTTCCACCATCCAGCCCGGATATTCTTTAGGCAATGCGCTGATATCGTTGAGTTGCTGTAGTTCTTCTGCATGGAGTACAATGTTTGTTGATTGTACATTGTCATTAAGTTGAGCAACATTCCTGGCGCCTATTATGGTACTTGTTACGCCCTGCTGCAACCGCACCCATGCCAGCGCTACCTGCGCAACCGATACGTTGTGCGCCTTGCTTATGTTTTCCAGCACATCAATTATTTCATAGGCTTTCTCCTTGTTTACCGGCGGGAAATCAAAATTATCTCTGCGGCCTCCTGCTTTGTCATTTTCACGGGTGTACTTGCCGCTCATAAAGCCGCCTGCCAGTGGGCTCCAGGGCATCACAGCCAGGTGCTGATCTTTGGCCATAGGCAGTATTTCCCGCTCTGCATCCCTGCCAGCCAGCGAATAAAAATATTGAAGCCCTTCGAACTGATGCCATCCGTTCCTTGCCGCTATTCCCTGTCCCTTCATTACCATCCAGGCGGGCCAGTTGCATACCGCTATATAGCGCGCCTTGCCCGAGGCTACTACATCATTCAGGGCGCGCATGGTTTGTTCTACCGGGGTCAGCGGATCAACGCCATGTACATACAAAATGTCTGCATGATCCATGTTCAGCCGCGACAGGCTTTCATCTATCGACTGAAATATATGATAGCGCGACAGACCAGCATTATTATGCCCCTCACCCAGGCGCCCTCTTAACTTAGTTGCTATCACCAGTTCATGCCTTTTGAGACCAAGTGTTTTTATGGCATTCCCCAGCATCTGCTCCGACTGACCATAAGAATAGACATTGGCGGTATCAAAGAAATTAATGCCCGCATCCACCGAGGCTTTTATCAATGCTGTTGCATCTTCCTGCGGCAGACTGCCTATTGCCTTCCAATAACCTTCACCACCAAATGTCATGGTTCCAAAACAGAGTTCTGATACTATAAGTCCCGTATTCCCGAATAAATTGTATTTCATGAGTTTAAGTTTTTTTGAATAGGCAAATGTAGCTACATTTACTATCCGGCAAGTAAGATTGCTTTCCGAAGGGGGAGAAGTGGACTCCTGATTTCAATTTGAATGAGGTGAATAACCCCATTGAAACAATAAATAATCAGCATATAATCTCTTTTTTTACCTAAAAAAGGAATTATCCTGAATTATTTTGTTCACTTCAACAAATTCCATTACCTTTGCACTCCCTTGGAAAAGGGCAAAATTATTATAGTATGAAACGTACATATCAACCGCACCGCCGCAGCCGCAAAACAGTTCATGGGTTCCGTAAGCGTATGGAATCAGCAAACGGCCGTAAAGTATTGGCTTCTCGCCGCGCAAAAGGACGTCATAAACTGACAGTATCTGACGAGCGCCGCCTGAAATAACATTTAAAACTTAATTGCCATTCGTTATACTTTCAAGGTATATGAGCGGCTCAAGCGAGAGCAGCATATTCATACGCTTTTCCTTACAGGGAAAGCGTTTTCTGTTTTTCCTGTCAGATTCATTTACTTACTCGTGCCCCGCACAGAAGATGACAAAAGCCCGGTCATGACCGGCTTTTCGGTTCCCAAAAAGAAGTTTCGCAGCTCTGTGCACAGGCATCGCATCCGCAGGCTTATGGCCGAGGCATGGCGGCTGCATAAGTATATCCTCGGCCCGGTTATTCCCGAAGGGCAGCAACTGCACTTATTTATTATTTTTACCGACATTAAAATGCCCGATAATCCAACTGTGCTTAATGCTGTGGTAAAAGGAATAGATAAACTGCTCACCACCTTGCTGCCGGCCCCCGATACTAAAGAACAATGCAATCATAATTAGGTACAGTAGAAATTATAACCCGGCAATACGATCAACTGACATTTGAAAAAGCTTTTTACCATATTATTTACAGGTATCATTCGGTTTTACCAGGTGGCTATTTCACCGTTTCTTGGCGCCAGGTGCAGGTTTACGCCTTCGTGCAGCGCATACGGCCTGGAGGCTATTCAGAAGCACGGTCCTTTCAAAGGTGGATGGCTTGCTCTTAAACGGTTTTTCTCCTGCCATCCGTGGGGCCGCCATGGCTACGACCCTGTTCCCTGATCCTGTTCTGCATTTCTAAGGAACGAAGAAGTAGTCGGGAATAATTCTGTGTTTGTATCTAATGAAGTAATTTAAATGCCTGTTTTTCAACTATTAATTTAACTTGCAAATAAATTCCAGGGTAATGGGTTTAATTAATAAAGTCAGGCAGTTCAGGCAGTCAGGTTATCTGCCTGTAAGGCTGATTTACTATATACTAAAACCTTTAGGCTTTTTTATCAGGCTATTGAGAGATGCCCCCTACCGAAATGGAGTTTTTACTGCCACTATTTTTAGAAATAAATACAGACAGCGATCTATACTAACTAAACAAGACCGCTACCCTTTACTTTTTGCTTCTGCTGCTAAATATTTGAGTACTTATCCTCATCCACGCATATTATCTTTTGGTTGCTCCACGGGTGAAGAAGTATTTTCCATTGGGAACTATATCCCAGATGCCGATATTACCGGAGTGGATATTAATCGCTGGTGTATAGGGCAATGTAAGATAAAATACCCATCAGAGCGGTTTTCGTTTATGCATAGTTTATCATCAGAGTTTATTCTTTCAGATAAATTTGATGCGGTTTTTTGTATGGCTGTTTTTCAGAGAGCCGAAAACAGGTTAAACAAAAACAACAAGACCTCTGATCTGTATACATTCATTGAATTCGAATCAGATATTACAATGCTCCATGAAAAACTGAATCCCGGCGGGTTGTTCATTATTGATAATGCTGATTTCAGCTTCGCAGATACATCGTGCTCCAGGTTTTATACTCCACTTGATTTTGAAAACAACCGGATGGTCCGCAACCGTCCTCTATTCGACAAATTGAATAAGAAAATAGCTGACACACAAAATAACTATAGAATATTTGTAAAGATTCATTCCTGAGAATTTATTGATTTTTGCTTTCAGCAATTATCCCTGTTATTACCACCAGGCAATCATCATTCATTAACTGATTTATACCTATCAAATTACTTTACCTTTGCACCATGAGTATGATTTTCGGAAAATGCAACGCTAATAAGGTCCCGGTAACCACATCCGAGATAAATGCTATGCTTTCCGAATTGAAACAATGGCCCTCAGATAGATCAGATACATGGGCAAATGAACACACAGGATTGGGGCAGATTATGCTGTACAATACCTCTGAATCCATAGATGAAAAACTGCCTTTCCATGATAGCTTAAGTAAATTAACTATTACAGCAGATGCAAGAATAGACAACAGATCCGAGCTTTTTACCTTGCTCAACCTTAATACGCCATCTGAAAGGAAGGTATCAGATAGTTACCTGATTTTGCTTGCTTACAAAAAATATGGCAAAGACTGCATTAAATACCTCATTGGGGACTTTGCGTTTGCCATCTGGGATGAACAAAATCAGAAATTGTTTTGTGCGCGTGACCAGATGGGTATAAAGCCGTTTTTCTATTATCACCGGGATGGTTTCTTTGCCTTTGCATCGCAGAAAAAAGCAATTTTATGCTTACCCGGCATTGACAAGACAATTAATAAAGATTATTTTTACACCTATGTTTTTCCGGTTCATGTTCAGGCAGCAGACACAACAATTTTCGCCAACATATCCCGACTTACGCCTGCTCATTCCGTAACCTATTATCCAACAGTGAACAAAGTTGAACTTTGTAGATACTGGACTCTTGATCCATATACCGAGCTCAAATTTCAACACAAGGAAGAATATTACGAAGGCTTAAAACATCATTTTGAAGAAGCTGTAAAATGCCGGTTAAGAAGTAATTTCCCTATGGGTCTTGAGCTTAGCGGAGGAATGGATTCATCATCAATAGCCGGAGTAGCTTCACATTTTCTGAAAAGTGAATCTAAAAAACTCAGCACATTTACCAATGCGCATAACTCTATCTCTGAATCGCATGCCAGAATAAAAAACATGAGTGAAGAAAGATATGCTCAGGCTGTTATAGACTTCAATGGCATAACTGATTATCACTTTATAAATAGTGAGATTTCAGACGACCCAATATTTACTGCAGATTTGATTTTAAAAGTGCTTGATGGATTTGTATTTTGGAATTTGTACTGGGGATTACCAATTAAGAAAAAGGCTATGGAACTGGGTATCAGAACCATCTTCTCAGGTTTTGGGGGTGATGAAATGGCTACTTATGGTGGAGAGCATTATTTCCTGGACTATCTTGACCAAAATAAAATATTAAAATATTTAGGTGCCAAAAGCAAGTACAAGTTTAAGAAGTTTAAACCTTTTTTAAACCCTGAACTTGAATTCATCCTCCACCGCCTGAGAAATGTTATAACCATTAATAGCAAAAAGCAACGAAATATAACTAATAAAATACATGTTCCGTTAAGATACCGACTTACCAAAGGAGATGTAGCCTGGCGTGACATAAATTATATTGAAAGATTTAAAAGCTTCAGGCACTTTCAGCGATACCGGCTATTAAAACCTCAGGTATCTATAAGGATGGAGACAGAAAATCATTACGGATCTGCTTTTGGAATGGAAACACGCTTTCCAATGGCAGATATCAGACTTACTCAGTTTTACCTTTCCATGCCTAATGAAATAAAGTATGAGGGCACAATGACCAGAAGCGCCTGGAGGAAAGCTATGTCCAGCTACTTACCAATTGAAACTCTGGAAAGGGATTCGAAAATCGGATATTTAATACCATACATGCATGATCCTGCAATTCTGCAACGTAAAATAGTGGCTGCAAATACACTTTCAAACTCAATAAAATCGAACTCCAAACATCACAAAACAGGTGTTTTGAAATTTCAAGCAAGCGAAAATAATGCACTGAATAATATTATTCTTCTTCGTTGGCTGGAAAATAATTTTGCGGATTTATAATTTTGTTTATCTTTACAAAAAAAAACCCATGGGTTCTGAAAATATTATCTCTGAAAACCAAAATAAAATAGCCGAAAGGAAGGCTTGGGTAACTCCTGCTTTTGAACTATTAAATAAGGACATGATAAAAGTCGGGGTTAATACAGGTCATGCTGAAACGACTAGTACTCCTATTGATCCTTTTCTTACACACAAGACCCACACTTATTATTCCTAATTCACAAGTATTTGTTTTCTTCGTTTAATACTAATTACTTGAATTTATTCCTATATTTATACTCTTCTATCTAGGGTTTTCAGTTTTTCTTTTCTAGTTGGTCATAGTGACTATTTTTCAGATCAAGTTGAAAAGTTAGGGAATGATAAAAAACAACCGGGTAGGGACAGTACCTAAATTTGCAGGTAATTATATCTTTTCATTACTTCACCATGCATATCAATTATTGAACAAATTTGCTCGGTAGTAAGTTCCTCTTTCCACCTTCCTGATATACCTGATCTGAAAAAATGTTGTGCTTTAACAGGTTTTTCCTTAAAGCCTTTTGTAGCTTCTATTTGTTTGAGTTTATCAAAACTAGTTGCCTCAATTGCTCTTTTAATTTGACTTTCTGCATAATCCCAACCAACAAATTTCAGCAACTTAGTGAATGTAGCAAAGGTATCTGATACCATATCTTCATACCTAACAACAATCACAGGGAATTTTGTTTCTATTGACCAGCTATTTACATGTGTGCTCCAATCACAAATGTCCTGTCGAAATTGTGGAGTAATGTTTAAATTTCCTGGCTGGCTGGCTAGACAAGATTTTTTATTATTAATTGTATTCACGGCCATCTGTATTGTTGAATTATTATGGTTGGCAAGCGATCCTGCAATATCAAGCGGATTCCTGATAAAGTATATAGAGCAATGAGTACAATCCTCCGGTACTATGTAATTTCCATCAACACCTTTTGTAAAAGTATCATGAATTTTAAATACACTCAACCTGTCACATTCCTGTGCATAATATCTGAAAACATCGGCAATCATCGTTTTAGCTTCATAATCATATAGGTGCTGGGAATCAATATCAGAATAATCATCAAAAATCAATCTTGATGCAAATATTCCATCAGTAATCAGATTATTCAGATTAATGTCACCCTCTGTTTGTAGTGCAGTAAGAAAAGTACGAAACCAGGTATTACCTGATTTAGGATAGGATGCAAGCCATAGAATCTTATTAGGGAATTGTTTAGTTTGCATTATATAATATTTTCAATTTGTTTATACAATTGTTCTACTGAAGTACCATTTAGAGGCCGCTTTACCTCATAAACCGGAATTTCATTTGCAATTTGCGACAGAATTGAAAATTGAACTACTTTCAATTTCGGACTATTAATAAATTGACGTCTGTAGGATTGTAAGATAAGTTGTCTGAAAATGCTAATGTTTTCCAAACGATTAACTTCGATCTTTTCAATAGAACCTGTTGATCTAAGAATAAATATTTTTCCAAGAGGAATAGGTTTTGTAATGAAAGTATTGAAAAAGAATTGCCCAAACTTTGGCAACTTAGGCCGGACATTGAAGTCTTTATTAAATTGATCGTTATTCAGTTCATTAATGGTATTTTCCCAAAGTTTCAACATCGGATATGAGGCCGTTCCAAATAGACCTGGTTTACCGGGTATATTATTCTGCAAAACACAGATATCATCTGTGAACAAATCGTACCCTTTGGATGTGGTATAGGCAGAAAGTGTAGACTTCCCTGCACCTGATGTACCTGCAAAAACAACCAGTTTACCATCTTTGATAATAGCCGAAGCATGCAGTGGAATTAAGTTTCTTTGATACAACAAGGCCGCCATTGCTGTTCCCAACAGAAATAATCTAATGCTACGTTCATCTATATCATTCCAAGGCTCAAAAATAATTTCACTCCCTTTATGTACGTAATACCGGCAAACATTCTTAATGGTCAAAAGGTATTCATCATAACCTACAAATGAAAAAGCCCGCTTAATTATATCCGCCCCTATTAATATAGCAGGAGCTACCCCCCTCTTTATTGTAACATCCGCTTCAGCAAAATCGCATGGCAACAGTTCCGGAAACTCTATCTCAGAATCAATATGCAAGCCAAAACCCCAGTATTTAAACATCCTTTAAATAATTTTCCGTAAAAATAATCCAATTAATGCTACTCCTTAAAATGAATTTGCTCAGCTAAAAACAGAATGAACCTGGAATTTAGAAAAATCACAAAAACCAGTTACAACTAACCCCGAACTTTTCAGCCATGCATGACCAGTAAGTTTACCTGAATTATCTCTGCAAAATCCAAAATATATAGTACTGGATTGATTTCGGCGCTTCAAAATAAGTTTTGCAGTCAATGAACGGGTATAGCATTCTGTAGGCCAGGGCACATACCTATCACACAATTTAATTGCAAATCGCAAATTATTTACTAATACAATTTGTTCTTTTGATAATGATCTCAATTCTTCAGCATTGGTAGTACCTAACCATTTGACAACAATGCCGAAAGGCAAAAAAAGCAATGTAAACTTAACTATGCAAGAAGTAACAACAGCCTCAGCAAAAAGTAGTTTTTGATACCACGGAATTTTTGTAAAAGTTCTTAATTTCCTTAAAATGGTTTTAAAGAAATTCATGCTGTTGCTGTATTATCTAATATGAAAATTTGCTGCTCAACTGCCTTATCCAAAAAGCAACGAGTTTCTGAAGAACAATTATCTTCGGAAATATCAAATTTCTCTTTTAGCTTGCATATTAATCTATCGAAACTAATAGGTTGAGATGCTAAACTCCAAATTTCAGCTCCAACACTATTCAAAGTAACAAAATCTCCTGTTTGCATATTCATCATTACTATTTCATCGCCCAGTTTATTGGCTAGATATATTGAGTCATTAGACTTTATGGTGGTTTTAGAAGTTATCATTGGGTTGATGCTCATGCCGTTTAAATTAAAGAAACAAAATGCTTAAATACTGGGTCAAATTTAGCTAATTTTCAAAGATAGTTACATTTTTGAGGAAGTTGGCGCATGGTGCACAAAATATGCGCGCCAGTCCATCATTACAAATACTTGAAGCATTTACCATATGCATTATGTTAAAGCTGTTGATTTAATACAAGGAATATGGCATAATCAACAATTTGAAATGCTACTATTTACCGAATAAATTATAGGTTGGCAATTAAAGACTTCATCATGAATGAAAAATGTCTTATGCTGAAATTATTACCTACTGCATAATCGATGCATTCTAAAAGATGATGTGATTTTCTTTCAGGTTCAATAAAACTACTGCGCAAGTCTATTTCAGAAATACTATTGAATATTAAACTGTTACAAAAACAATTTTACTACATAGTAAATTCCGGCAGCCAGAGCGCCACTAACCGGTATAGTCAATATCCAGGCCCAGAGCAGGTTAATGGTTACCCCCCAACGAACCGCTGAGAGGCGCTTCGTAGCCCCTACACCTATTATGGATCCCGTAATGGTATGTGTAGTACTTACGGGTATTTTCAGATTCTCGGTAAGGAATAAAGTAATAGCACCTGCCGTTTCAGCAGCCACACCTTCAAATGGTGTTACTTTGGTGATTCGGGTACCCATTGTTTTAATGATCTTCCATCCACCACTCATTGTACCAAGTGCTATAGCCGAATAGCAAGCTAATGGAACCCATACCGGCATCTGGCCAAAAGATTGTATTTTATGGTCACAGATAAGCGCTACTGTAATAATTCCCATTACCTTCTGCGCATCATTACCGCCATGGCCAATACTGAAGGCTGCAGATGAAACCAACTGAAACCGCTTAAGATAAAGTGTTGACCTAACAGCATTAAGCGCCCCCAGAAACATGGTGAAAATACTCATTGCCACCAGTATAAAGGATAGCAATATCCACTTAAAGTTCTTTGTATCAAGTATAACCTTGATCAGGTAATTATCTCCACTTCCCTTAAGTTTGGCGGGATTGGTTTCCATTACATTTAATAGAATAATGACAACAATGGCTATGACACCAAATGAAATTATTTTTGGAATAAATCCCTTCCTGAAGGAATAAATAAACCAAAGCGAAATAATAAAAGCAATTAGCATGCCTACCATCGGAGCAATTACAATAAAACTTACTGTTTTTAAAATCGGCTCAGAATTTACTGCATGTGATCCGGCATGCGCCAAAGCGGCCCCGGCAAAGCCTCCTATAAGCGTATGAGAAGAACTGGATGGTATACCAAACCACCAGGTAAGCAGGTTCCATGATATTGCCGAAAGAAGACCGGAAAGTATAACCGGAAGCGTAATAAATTCCTCTTTCACTGTTTTGGCTATAGTATTGGCAACACCATGATCTTTGAATATGAAAAAGGCAACAAAATTGAATAGTGCAGCCCACATAACTGCCTGAAACGGTGTTAATACCTTGGTAGATACTATGGTTGCTATAGAATTGGCTGCATCATGAAATCCATTGATGTAATCGAAAATAATAGCTAATGCAATAATTACTAAAAGAAGTACAGACATAACTGAGATGCTAGGAATATTTAATTATTATAGATTCTATAACATTAGCGGCATCCTCGCACTTATCAGTTACTGTCTCCAGCATTTGGTAAATATCTTTTTGTTTGATTAGCTCTACAGCCGAAATATTAGAAGAAAACAACTTCATCAGCGTATTATCAAGGAGATCATCTGCATCATTTTCCAGGCTGTTTACCACCACACATGCCGAAGCAATGGACCTGAGATCTTTCATATCCCTGAGTGCATAAACGCTGGTATTAATAGCCCCGATTGACTTGGCTATAATCTCGGCAAAAGCCGGAAGTGTGTTATAGCGGTCATCTATCTGGTAGTTTACAATACGCTTTGCCCCACCCCAGATATAGTCGGCAATATCATCCAATGAGGTGGTAAGGTAATGGATATCCTCCCTGTCAAGAGGGGTAATGAAATTTCTTCCCAGTTCGATGAAAATCTTGTGGGTCGTTTCATCATTTTTATGCTCCAGATCTTCAAGGGTTTTTAATATTGCATCCCTCTTGGATAAATCCTGCTCCTCCAAAGCCTTCTTGAAAACCGCTCCCATTTGAACCAATGTAGTAGAAACTTCTTCAAAAAGGTTATAAAACACCTTGTCTTTAGGCAGGAAAAATTTCAAAACCGAATCAATCGACATAACAATTTCTTAATGTTAATTTAACACGGGCAAAACTAGACCTTATTCCTGGCTTAAAAAACGATAATGAATACTTAATAATTTCTTAACATTGAGCCGGGCCTATCTGAAATAATGGAGCAATATATCTGCCTATGCAACAAAAAAAAACCGGGAGTTCCCGGATTTTTTTTGTTGCATAGAAACGATGACGAAATAAATTAAATGACTATTTAATCAGTGTTACATTGCCCTGCCGATGGAAAACGATACCTGTACTGGTTACAGCCTCAATATCATATACATATACCCCGAAAGGTTGCAGTTTGCCATTAAAATAACCATTCCATCCGGAATTGATATTGGTAGTTTCAAATACTTTAGTACCCCACCTGTCGAAAATACGGAAGTAATTCAGCCCTACTGCACCATGCTTAATAATGCTCAATACATTGTTTACAATGGCATCAGGAGTAAAAGCATTAGGCATATCGATCAGGGTTCCCGGATCTACATGGAATTGCAATGAATCAAATACCTTACATCCATCTTCGGTTGAAGCATGTACATAATATCTGGTACTTACCGTTGGTGTAGCAACAGGGTTTGATACGGCATCATTATCCAAACCTGTTGGAGGGTACCACAAGAAGTATGAGCAATTGGTAAGTGGCTCAATATGATATGATTTACCTGGTTCAAGAATAACAGAATCTCCCAGGTTAATGACCGCTGCAGGATGCACAATGATATTGGTAAAAATGGTATCAGCACAGCCAAACTGGCTATATGCTATCAGCCTGTATGTCTGCGACGTAATAGGATGAATCCATGGGTGGTAAACAAAAGAATCATCCAGATATACACCCGGAGTCCATTTGGCCTGATTAACCACAACACCAAGGGTATTAGACAAATCATCAAGACCTGGCCATAACTGAAGTGAATCTCCCGGGCAGAAGTAAAAATTAGCGCCAAGTGTATCCTTGAATTTCGGATGAACAAAAATAGATACGGAGTCCATTGCATAACATTGGTTAGCTGCTCCGGTTAAATAAACCGGTGGATAAACCTTAACAATAATCATTTCCGAATCATGGCGCGTCAATGCAGTAAATACTATTGTCGAAGTATCTGCCAGGTTAAAATCTCCATTAACCGGTGTCCAGTTGTACAGATAATGATGATACCATTTAGGTGAAATATTGGCTGTAATATGTATCGAATCGCCCTCACACACATTTTTATTACCTCCCAGATTCACAGTGGGTATTGGTTGAACATCAACAAAGAATGAATCAACAATATTGGGACAACCGGGATAACTTACAGTAAGATAATAATAAGCCGAAGTATCAGGTGTAACAAAAACTGTCGAAAGATTTGAGACCGGCATATTGGCTGTGGGTGTCCACTGATAATTAACAGAAGGATTGAATGAAGCTCTGGCAGTTATCTTATCTCCTTTACAAATCGCAGTATCCACACTTATCAAAGCGACAGACTGGTTGATAATGATAGCATGTGTAGTATCTGTTCTGGAACAACCTGAATCGGTAACCTTTACCCAGTAAGTACCAGTGCTGGTAATAATAAGTGTATCATTTGTAACACCTGTACTCCACAAATAGGTATATCCCGGATTATAAATGGTTGATACCGTATCCGGATGTCCCTGACAATCAGAAACATGATCCGGCAATGTGGTTATTGGTACCGTGGAAGCGTGCAAATAAACAGTATCCCTGCCTATACATACATTACTATCCGGTAAACCCAGGCTATTTGTGAAATGAACAACACTATCAACTTCCAGATAGTAATTTCCGGTGGTAGTCACTCTGATGCTATGAGTAGTATCCCCGTTACTCCATAAGAATGCAGAACTCGGGAATGAACTTGTAAGTGTAATAGTATCGCCGATACAGAAATTCCGGTCGAGACCAAGGTTAACAGGTATTGGAGTTTTATGAACAATTATGGTATCAGAAGCAGTACAACCAAAATTTTTGGTAATAGTAAGAGAATATGCATTACCAAGGATACCAGGTGTCGGGTATCTTATTACTGCCGAATCAACTGTATCGGTTACAACATAACCAAGACCTGTAGTAAAAGTCTTCCAGGTATATGCACCGCCAATTGTCTGAGGATTAGGGAATAAAGTAATATTGTCTGAACAGATTGTAGTATCATTTCCCAGCGAAAACCTGCGGGCATCCGGGTTATAAAAATAAAGTGATCTCCGCTCAGCAGAGGTTAGCTGTTTATCCAATACCGCAATATCATCCAGAAAGCCAATGAATCCTGATGGAGGCAGTGGTGGACCAGTAACATTGCCACCAAGTGAAAATTTGGAACCCAAAGACATAGGTAAGTAGACACTAAAAAAGATACCTGAAGATACATAATCAATATACAAACGGTAGCTGTTACCATTTTTTACAATCATGATGTTGTGCCAGGTATTAAGTGCAAGTGGCTGAGTAAGATAAAGCCCCACACCTGCAAACATAACACTTAACTGATTTCCAGCACCACCGGGAAAAGCAGTACCATCATTCATAACCAAACCAAATCCATCTGTATTAGGATTGCCGTTATACCAAATGATAGATGACTGGTTTACTGTTGGATTTACCCAACAAGAATAAGTAAAATCAGGCGGAACACCACCATTAGGAAAATAGGAAGTGAATTGCATATTGCAATTGCCACCTGAGAAATAATAAGCATTGTGTGAAAAACCAAACCTGTCAATAGTGTCTTGTGCAGGAGTTCCTATGAAGTTAAGTAAATTATGACCAAGTCCGCTATGGTCCATAGTATCACCGCAAAAAGGAAACCAGGCAAAAAGATCTGTTGCTCCCGGCATAGGGTCTACTTCAACCCTATACATTGAAGCACAACCCGTTGATGGAATGGTATACGACACGACCACAAGTCCGGCACTTACTCCGGTTACTATTCCCGTTGACGGGTCGACTGTAGCCAGTGAAGCATTATTTGTACTCCAGATACCACCAGGCGTAAGATCATAAAGAGAAGTAGTAAGTGTTGAATAAACAAAATTAGTTCCGGTAACAGGCAGTGGATCCGGATTAACGGTAACAAAAGATGTGGCAACACAGCCACCTGCGGTAGTATAAGTGATAGTAGAACCACCCGGAGTCATTGCAACTACGGATCCGATAAAATTAACTGTTGCAACTGAAGTATTACTGCTTGTCCATCCCCCGCCAGATGTGGTCGAAGTTATTTGATAGGTACTTCCAACACAGGCATGCACTGTATCAGGTGTTAATATGGGCAAAGACCTGACCAGTAAAGCCTGAGTAACAGGTATTCCTCCTACAGTATAGGTAATAATGGCCATTCCACCTGAAATACCTGATACTGATCCGGTAGCAGGATTAACATAAGCAATTGCAGGATTACTGCTGCTCCAGGAGCCTCCTGCCGTGGCATCGCTCAGTAATGTAACGTTGCCAACGCAAACAGCAAATGTACCGGTAATAGGAGCCGGAGATTGGGCAATAGCTGTTTTTACCAGTAACATGACCGAGAGTAATAGTAATAATCTTTTCATAAACACTTTATCAGCAAAAAATAAAAATACAATACAAATATATTAAAATTCAGCAGAAAAACCCCTTATTCGGGCTTTCTGTTTCATTTAATACAATTAATAAACCCCAAGGATTAACTATCAGCAAATCCTTTTTACATTTATAGCCCAATTTGGTCTATTTACAAGGATGAAAATTAAAAACACGCACCAGTTGTTATATAAGACACTCAAATATAATGTTTGGGTTGGTATATTCATAATTTTATTAGAATTTAAACGGCATATTGGCTGCCAGCCTGAATTCCTGCCAAACTTCTTTTACAATCTCTGCTGCAGGCTTAATATCGTTTATCAGGCTGCTGATCTGACCAATTTCCAACTCTCCATCCTCCAAATTTCCTTCAAACATGCCCTGTTTTGCTCTCCCTTTTCCTAAAAGTTGTACCATATCAGTGATAGATGCGCCCTTTGTTTCAGCCTCACTCACCTGTTCAGAGAATTTATTCCTGATCAACCTTACCGGTATTAAATATTTTAATGTCAATACCGTATCGCCTTCATTTGCAGCAACTACCGCCTCTTTAAAGGCTGTATGGCCAGTAGCTTCAGGAGTACATACAAACCGGCTACCCATCTGCACAGCCTCAGCCCCTAATGCCATAATGGCAAACATGGACCTTCCGGAGGCAATGCCGCCGGCAGCAATTAATGGGATTTTTATAGCCTGCCTTGCAGCTGGTATCAGGCATAGCGTAGTGGTTTCTTCCCGACCATTATGCCCGCCAGCCTCAAAACCCTCAGCTACAACCGCATCGCAACCCGCATCTTCACATTTTTTGGCGAATTTGGCACTGGCAACTACGTGCACCACTTTAATTCCATGCTCCTTTAGTTTGGCTGTCCAGGTTTTGGGATTACCTGCTGAAGTGAATACAATGGGTACTTTTTCGGCGATGATGTTGGCAATATGCTTATCAATATCAGGATACAGCAGGGGCAAATTCACCGCAAATGGCTTGCTGGTAGCCTGCCTGCACTTTTGGATATGCCCGAGTAAAATATCAGGATACATACTTCCTGCCCCAATAATACCCAGCCCCCCGGCATTGCTTACGGCCGATGCCAGCCGCCAGCCCGAGTTCCAGATCATCCCAGCCTGGATAATAGGGTATTGAATTCCAAACAATTGTGTAATGCGGTTATCAAAACCGTCTTCCGTGAATTTTCCTTCAAAAAGCATCTTTAAGCCTGTTTTAGAATCAGGGTATAATATTAATGCCTTTCTGTTAATTCACTCTAAATAATGGAGAAATACTGAGAAGAAAATTGGTTTTATTACAGAATCAAGGCAATTTATTTAATTCTGACTTTGCCTTTCTATATCCAAATTCAAGGGCCTTTTTAAAATAATATTTTGCCCAACGATTAGAATGTTTTACACCCTCTCCACATTTGTATGATTGGCCAAGGTTATAAAAAGCAACTGATTCATTTTCACTTGCTGCTTTTTTATACCAAAATATTGCTTTTTCTAGGTCTTGCTTGAGCCCTTCGCCATAAAAGTAACAATACCCCAAGTTCACATAAGTATCGGTTAATTGTGCTTTTGCAGTTTTATGTCCGAATTTAGTCGCCTTTTCAAAATAGTATATTGCCCATCGATGGGATTTTTTGACACCTTCTCCTAATTTATAACAGAGGCCTAAATTATATAATGCACTTGAGTCGTTTGCAATTGCTGCTTTTTTATACCAATAAACCGCCTTTATATGATCTTTTTTAAGTCCCTGCCCATAAAAAAAACAATAGCCCAAATCGAGTTGGGCATCATACAGACCCTGGTTAGCTGCTAACTTAAACCAATGCACTGCTTTCTTAAAATCCTGCTTTACAAGCTCACCTTTATGATAAAAGAAGCCAATATTATATTGACTATCCCTATGCCCTTGTTTAGCTGCTTTGAGATACCAATCGAAGGACGCACTTACATCCTTTTTGACACCATAGCCATGATCATAACAAACACCTAAATAGAATTGAGCCCTAATATGCCCGGCTAGTGCAGCTGATTGCCAAAGCGAAAAAAATCTCTTCCAATTTTTTCGCTTTGACTTTGTTTCATACGCCAGGCGATAACCTTCTAAAAACTGTTTATTAATTCCATTCGCTATGATAGGTTTTGCCATTATACAATAACTTTAAACGAAGATTGTGAGACAATTACAATTCATTACAAAGCTATTATAAAATCAATACCTATCTACCCAATTTGTCTCTATGTGTTACTCACTACTTGCTCTCCAACCTCACCACAGGCACGATCATCTCCTCAAGCGATACCCCTCCATGCTGGAAGGTATTCTTGTAATAATTCACAAAATGGTTGTAATTATTGGGGTAGCAAAGAAAAACATCTGTCTTGGCAAATATAAACGTAGAACTGACATTGGGTCTTGGCAAGCCTGCAAATTTAGGGTCGCGGAATGCAAGCACATCCTTCTCATCAAACTGCAGGTTGCGGCCATGCTTGTATCGCAAGTTGGTGGTAGTTGTTCTGTCTCCTACGCACTTACTTGGGGTTTTCACCCGCACACTGCCATGATCGGTTGTAATCATCACCTGTATGTTTTTATCGGCAATTTTGCGTAATGCCCTGTGCAACGGCGAATGCTCAAACCAGCTTACAGCCAGTGATCTGTAAGATATTTCATCGCCGGCCAGTTCCTTAAGTACTTCCATTTCGGTGCGGGCGTGCGAAAGCATATCTACAAAGTTGTACACAATAACCGTCAGATCATTTGAAAGACAATTGTGAATATTGTCCTCCATGGTCTTGGCATCATCGTTGTTGGTTATCTTTATGTACTGCGTTTTCAGTTTATCCAGCTTCAGGTGCTTGAGCTGGTTCTCCAAAAAAGTCTTTTCATACAGGTTCTTTCCACCCTCCTCATCATCATTCTTCCACTCCAGCGGAAAATGAGCTTCAATATCTATGGGCAGCATACCTGCGAATAATGCATTGCGGCAATATTGTGTAGCTGTAGGCAGAATGCTGTAAAATAAATCATCCTCAACAATACGGAACGATTCGGTAATAATACCCTGAAAAGCTTTCCAGTGGTCAAGGCGCAGATTATCAATCACCACCAGAAAGGTAGGCTTACCTTGTTTGAGATGCGGGGCAATTTTTTTCTCAAATACCCGGTGAGACAGCAATGGCCCTGTTTTTCCTCCGTCTTTTATCCAGTTGGCATAATTTTTGGAGATATACTTGAAAAACTCACCATTTGCTTCCTGTTTCTGCGATTGCAATATCTCCATCATTTCATCGCTGTCGCTCTTGCCCATTTCCAGTTCCCAGTAGACCAGCTTTTTATAAAGCTCTTTCCACTCTTCATGATCCGGGTTGTTGCTCAGGGCCATAAAAAGATTACGGAAATCCTGCTGGTATGCAATATTGGTTTTTTCAGATACCAGCCTTTTCCCATCCATTATTTTCTTCAGCGACAATAGAACCTGATTAGGGTTTACCGGTTTAATAAGATAATCGGTGATCTGAGCGCCAATGGCGTCTTCCATTATATATTCAGCTTCATTCTTGGTGATCATGACTACAGGCAATTGTGGCTGCATCTCCTTGATCTTTGCCAGTGTTTCCAGTCCTGTAAGCCCCGGCATACTTTCGTCGAGCAGTACCACATCTACAATCTTTTCTTTCAGCAGTTCCAGTGCATCATAACCATTGGTAAGCGGGGTAACAGTATAACCTTTGTTTTTCAGGAATAGTATCTGGGATTTAAGGGAATCTATTTCATCATCCACCCATAGAATTTCGCCTTGTGTACTCATGCAGTAGTTTTTGGTTTTAAATCAGGTTAAATGTATTACAATTTACGTTCCATGTGCACTATCTGTATTTGCTTTAACTCAAAATTACAGGTTGCCACTTTTGGAATAACGTGCTTAAGCTATTAGTATTGCATACAGAAAGTTAAAGCTTATGCCCGCTGATATATTAATTAGAAGAGCCACCGAGTCCGATTGCCCCAGAATGATGGAACTAATAACCGAACTGGCGATATATGAGCGGGCCCCCGATGAGGTAACGGTAACATTGGAGCACTTTGCCTCAAGTGGATTTGGCGTTAACCCGGTATGGTGGGCTTTTGTAGTTGAAACAGATGGCATGGTCCAGGGCTTTGCACTTTATTATATACGCTACAGCACCTGGAAAGGACAGCGCATGTATCTTGAAGATATACTGGTTACAGAAGCAGCCCGCGGCAAAGGCCTAGGCAGCCTGCTGATGAATGCTTTAATTGCTGAGGCTAAAGAAAGAAAATTCACTGGTATCACCTGGCAGGTACTTAACTGGAATGAACCTGCTCTGAATTTTTACCGGAAATTTGATACGGTTTTTGATGATGAGTGGGTAAATGGAATACTGGCCATAAACCATTAAAGGGGCTTAACAAGTGAATATTTATTTAGCAATTTACTGCTACTGCGTATTAATCAATAATATTTTAGTAAGACTTTCAAAATAATTCCTACAAATTAAGGATAAATTCTGTAGTTGAGTTCTGGGATGTTGGGATGGTAGCGAATTCGTTTTTTGTCCAATTGGTTTTTGTCTACTTTGATTCCGGTTTGATATTCATTCAGGT
>CAIUZK010000245.1 GCA_903903635.1 uncultured Bacteroidota bacterium | reverse complement strand
CCCCCCCCCCCACATTAGCATAAAATAATTGTAATTCTTGTAAAATTATACTTTTATCATTCCCCGCCATTTTCGCCTTTGGAAAAAGTTCAAATAAAAAGTCTTCAAGTTTATGCAATATGATCATCAGTATAGCTAAGATTTTAGGCTAAATTAGGGAATGAAACCTTATGAATATAATTTTGTTGAGACAACATTGGTTAGCCATTGAAAACTTCCCAACCATCATATATTTATAGATAGTTCAATAGATAACCGCACTTGAATGGTGTCACTCCCGAAAAATCGGGATAGACTGCCGCTGGAGCCAGATAGCAGCAATAGCGCTGGGACAAAAAATAAATAATATGTTACTTAGCATGTCAAAACTTAGGCCCAAAACTAATGCGGTGAGCACTGGAGAAGTGGTGCAGCGCATAAAGATTTTAAGAAGGACATGAGAGGAGCCGCTGATTTTCATCAGCCAGTCTATAACTTTTGATATTTTTAAAATACCTTTGCACCCAATTCAAAAAACGCTTCTATATGTCTTCTAACAAAATTCATGAATTACTGGGCGACAAAGCCGAATATTATTTAGGCCATACCAGTAAAACCATCGACAAATCTGCACTTCATATTCCTTCACCAACACATCTTGATGATGTATGGTCGGAATCTAACCGCAATGTGCGCACATTGGGCAGCATCAGTTCTATTATGAATCATGGTCGCCTGGGTGGCAGTGGATATGTATCAATTCTGCCTGTAGATCAGGGAATTGAGCACAGTGGTGGCGCATCTTTTGCACCAAATCCGATTTATTTCGATCCGGAAAACATAGTTAAGCTGGCTATGGAAGGCGGTTGCAACGCGGTTGCCTCTACTTTTGGCGTGCTGGGCGCTGTGGCCCGTAAATATGCCCATAAAATACCATTTATTGTTAAGGTAAATCATAATGAGTTTATTTCTTACCCTAACAAATTCGATCAGATCATGTTCGGCACCATTAAGGATGCATGGAATATGGGCGCTACCGCAGTGGGCGCTACTATTTATTATGGTTCGGACGAGAGTGCACGCCAGATAGTAGAAGTAGCCAAGGCTTTCGAATATGCTCATGAGCTGGGTATGGCTACCGTTTTATGGTGCTACCTGCGTAACAGCGGATTCAAGAAAGACGGTATTGATTATCATGCTTCAGCCGACCTTACCGGCCAGGCCAACCATCTGGGTGTAACTATACAGGCGGATATCATCAAGCAGAAATTACCTACCAACAATGGTGGTTATAATGCGCTTAACTTTGGTAAGACCAGCAAACTGGTTTACGAAAAACTGACTACAGACCATCCTATCGACCTTTGCCGTTACCAGGTAGCTAATTGCTATATGGGCCGCGTTGGTCTTATTAACTCAGGTGGTGAATCGAAGGGTGCAACTGACCTGGCAGAAGCAGTAATGACTGCCGTAGTAAACAAGCGCGCAGGCGGTATGGGTCTTATCAGTGGCCGTAAAGCATTCCAGAAACCAATGGTTCAGGGTGTGGAACTGCTGAATACTATCCAGGATGTATACCTGGATAAAGGCGTTACAATAGCTTAATTTTTAGTTTACATATTGATAGAAAAGCTGTCCGACGGGCAGCTTTTCTGTTTATACCAGGTTTGATTAACCCGGGGTGGCATCTGAGTTTTAACGAATGCTTGCCGATTAAACCGGAACTATTGGGGCATATTTCATAACTTTATCCGTTAATATACCGTAAATGGAAGAGAACAAAAGGCAAAAGCAGGTGGGAAAACTGCTTATGGAAGAATTGAGCGGCATTTTTCAGCGCGAGGGAATGAATATCATTGACGGGGGCATGGTTTCCATTTCAAAAGTAATAGTTACTCCCGATTTGCTGGAGGCACGTGTTTACCTGAGTTTTTTCCAGGTAAAAGACCCTGTAGCGTTGTTGCAAAAAATAAAAGACCGCGGCTGGGAATGGCGCAAGCTATTGGGCCAGAAAATAAAAAACCAGTTGAGGCGGGTGCCGGAGTTGGAATATTATTCTGATGATACACTGGATCACATTTTCAAAATGGAGGAAATTTTCAAGAAGATCAATGAAGAGCGGTTAGCACATCCTTCATCACAAAACAATGAAAGCTAAGACAGCTTATTGACTTTGACCATCAACTTCTGATATCCATTGAACCTGGCATTAATCTGGCAACTGGCCTTCCGGTATCTGCGAGGCAAACGAACGGCAAATTCCGCGCCGGTATTGTCGCGCATCAGTATGGTTGCCATAGGCGTAAGCAGCGCCGCAATGATCATTATTTTCTCGGTGTTGAATGGCCTGGTTACACTTGCAAAAGAACCGTATAAAGCTTTCTATCCTGACATCCGGATATCGACGGTGAGGGGTAAGTTTTTCGCAGTGGATGCGACAAAGGTTGAAACCATCAGGCATCTGGACGGGGTGCAAAAACTAACAATCAGTATAGAGGATAATGTATTTGCAGTAAACAACGATCAGCAGAAGATCATAACGCTGAAGGGAATTGAAAACAATTATTTCAGTGTAAACGATATAAAGCAGTACCTGACAACGGGTAGCGATGATACGGTATCTACAGGTAACCCCTATACGGCTATAGTTGGTAAGCACATTATAAATGAACTGGGAACCGACATCAATACACTTAGCCGCATTGAACTGAACTACCCCAACCCGGATGCATCATTCAGCAACCTGGACCCCGGCAATGCCATAGAAAGACTGGGCCTGCATCCTGCCGGAGTTTTCAGTGTAAGCGATGAGTTTGATAATAAGTATGTTCTGGCCCCTCTGTCGCTGGTACAAAATTTGTTTCATCAGCCAGGCAAGTGTTCGTCCATTGAGCTGAAAGTTCAGCCAGAAAGTACAATGGCAGTTCAGAAACAGTTGCAGCAATTGCTGGGCACTGCATTTAAGGTAGAAACGCGCTATGAGCAAAACAAGACCATGTATATGGTGATGGGCGCCGAGAAGTGGGCTGTATTTGCAATCCTGGTGCTTGTTTTGGTTATTGCCACTTTCAACATGGTAGGGGCATTATCTATGCTGGTGTTGCAGAAGCAAAAAGACATAGCCATATTAAGGGCCATGGGCGCACAGCAAAGCACTATCCGGTCGGTATTCCTATTTGAGGGAATTCTGTGGTCGCTTACCGGCGGGGTTTCGGGTATTGTACTTGGGGCTGTAATCTGCCTGCTTCAGCAGAAATTCGGGTTCATCAGATTGGGGGGCAGTTCTTTTCTTGTGGATGCCTATCCGGTAGAATTACAGTTTACAGATGTAATTTATGTGCTGGTAACGGTAATGCTGGTTGGCCTGGCGATATCCTGGTATCCGGCTATGCGGGCTACCCGCGCCATCGATCCTTCGCTGAAAAGCGCCTGATTACTTGTAACAAAATCTGATTTGCGCCGCTTGATTTGCAAATCAGGTTTGGAATTATTGTCACTACAGATATAAATCTTAATTTTGTTTTATGAAAATACGATTGCTCACCGGACTATTGCTGTTATTGTTTTGCTGCTGCCATAAGAGCACCAATAATAATCATAACAATAATAACGGAACTTTTTCTTACTCCACTACCTATGATACTTTGATTTCGACCTATGCCAACAGGTCAATCAGCTTTTCATTCGGAGTAAATGTTTTAACCGGGGATATCAATGCCAACCCGGTGAGTTATGCCATTTCCAGTTTGCCCGCCAATGTATCTGTTACTCCGGCCTCTATGTCAGTAACCTCATTTTTGGGCGGCCTGTTCACTTTTGTAATTGGGAATGTACCGGCAGGCTCCTATCCGATTAAGTTCACGAGCAACACAACAGCCACGGGTTCTTTGTCTCATAATCTTACCCTAACCATTCTTCCCGATCCCGATTACTCAACAAAACTTGCTGGCACCTATCCACACGCTCATAATTATTCCACACCAAAGGACACTCTTTACAATTTTTCCTGTATCGTGAGCACGGTTACAGGTACTCCCTACACCATCAAGATCAATAATCTGAGCATTTACGACACTACTATTTCGCTTACAGCATCACTGTCCAGTACTATTACCATACCGCTACAAACAACAGGGACATACACTACCTGGGGCAGAGGAACCTATTCGCATGATAATGCGCCTTATGATACCCTGTATATGCTGACCATATATGACACCACTGTGCACGGCACAGATACCGGAGTTAATCTCATCCATATACAGCACTAAGGAACGATGACGAAGCTAAAGTTGTTTGGTAAAAACATCCCACACAATTGAGATGCCGGTGGTATCTCTAAGCACCATTGTTGTAGCTGTAAGTGTATCCAGGTGACGTGGTATAGCCATTACACCTGGTCCGGAGTAAACAATTCTAAGGTACGTATTGCTGTTTTCCAGCGTCCATGAGAATGTGGCAATACTGGCAGACAAATAAGTGATCTGTCCCGTCCAATTGCTGTTAAACACAAGGTAGTGCGTGCTGTCGTAGGAGTTAACCGACTGATACTCGGTATTATCCATAAGCCCGTTGCCATTGGTGTCAATAACAGTCCAGGTCTTGCGCCATTTACCAGTAATATTGCTATTCTGAACAGATGTTTTGGAACTTTTAGAGCATGCAACTCCCAATACAATTAATAAGCCTGCACAACAAACACAGGCCAGTTTACTTTTCATCCGGATGTCCATTTGTCGCAAAAATACCAGTAAATCTGAACATTAGGAAATAAGGTGTTACCTTAGGGACGATGATTAAATAAAGTACACCATCTTACCCGTTCTTTTTCCTTTCTACTTCGTTGCAAAAGTCTTTATCACGAAAGCTTTCGGGATAAAGACTTTTACACCTCGTAAACATGCCTTCGCTAAAGCTATGGCAGTTAATGAAAAGAAAATAACTTCGCAATATGGTGTACCTTATTTAATCAACGTCACTTATTTCTTAATAGTAATCTTCTCAGTAAAATGATTGCCCGCCGTATTGATAGTCAGCAGGTATATACCTTCATTAAGGGAAGACACATTAACTACCGCCTGGCTACCGTTGCCCCCTGCTTTTGATGTTAATACCACCCTGCCTGTGAGGTCGGAAACAATAATATCAGCAATGCCATTTTGCAATCCATCCCATTGAATGGTCAATTCAGCAGAGGCTGGATTCGGGAAGATTTCGGGCACGGGGAAAGTAACGTTTGCCACACCTACATTGCTGCAATGAATAACCAATATTATTTGCTTTGCCGAAGCAGAACCACAACTATTGCCAACTGTATAGAGAATAGTATCGGTACCCGGAGTAAGGCCTGTGACAATACCTGTACCTGAAACTGAAGAATGACCATTGCTGGCGCTCCATATACCACCAACTGCACCATCGTTAAGGGTTATAGTATTGCCAACACAAACACTGCCTGTGCCTGAAATAAGGCCGGCATTAGGGAGCGGGAGAACTGATATTACTGACGAAGCAGCTGCAGATCCGCAACCATTTGTAATGACATAATCAATTACCGCGGTACCAGTACTTGTTCCGGTAACAACACCTGTTGACGAAATAGTTGCCGAAGTACTCACTATACTCCATACACCACCTGCTGTAGTATCAAGATAGGCAGTGGGTGCGCCAATACAAACACTTTCAGGTCCTGAAATAAATCCAGCTGTGGCAGGGGCATCCATATCTACTGTTACATCCCTGGTGTAGGTAATAAGGCCACAAGAATTGTTTACAGTATACTGTATTGTTGCCACACCTGGCGTAATACCGGTAACATCGCCTGTAGAAGAAACTGAAGCAATGGCTGTTTCATAAGTCAACCACGTACCTCCGGGATAAGGATCAAACAAAGAAACAGTAGAACCGATACATACATTTGACGGGCCTGAAATTGTACCGCTCACACCATCAGCAGTAGTATATAGTGTTACTGTGTCGGATAAGATACCGTCTGATACCCGCACCCTGAATGAATCTGTTCCTGTATACCCCACAACGCCGGTATAAATAGCGCCTGAAGGCAATGTAATACTGGTAGTGCCATTGGATGCTGAAGTAGCGGGGAAACCCGAAAGTGTACCATGCAACGGTGTAGTAAGTACAGTCCATGTTTCGGGCTGCGAAGCATCGAGGTCGGTAATGGCCAGTTGAGAATCGATAGAGGTTGCACCGCAAACATTTAACGAAACACCTTTTCCGAAAGCAAATGTAGGAGTACTGGTCAATTGAATGAGTTTCCTGATACGGTTATTATATTTATCGGCAGTATACAGTGTCTTAGCACCATCTATACAAATTCCGAAAGGATTGTTCATGTATGAAATGTTGGAATTCTGATTATCACTAAAAGACTCAATACTAAAGTTACCTCCAACTGCATAAGTAGAATCGGTAGTCATATCCAGCTTTCTGCATGAGCAACTGATTTCATTGCAATAAAAATTACCATCGCCATCTATGCACAGACCGGTTACATCGGCCAGCCACGTGCTCATTAAAGGCACATCGAAAATAGCTCCGCCCATAGATGCACCTGCCACTGTAGTGATAATACCTGTTGATGCACTAATCTTTCTTAATTTAGCAGTAAATACAACGCCACTCTGATCCATAAAGAATACATCTCCGGCAGCATTAACAGCTATCTCTGTAGGCATATTCAATGTGGCAGCAATAGCCGGACCACCGTCTCCGGTATATCCACCGGTGCCTGCGCCCGCAATTGTGGTAACTATACCAGTGCCCGCAGCAATTTTCCTTACTCTGAAATTTCCACTATCCACAACATAGAGGTTGCCGGTAGGGTCGATACAGATACCCGCCATTCCTTTGAATGCAGCGCTTAATGCTGCACCGCCATCGCCCGAATATCCAGCAGTACCGTTGCCGGCAATGGTACTTATATAATGTGTGGTTGCATTAACCTTTTTGATCTGGTTGGTACCCGATGAAACTATATATAGATTTCCGGCTGCATCAATACACATGTTCTTTGGTGTAAGTATCGCATTGGTTGCAGGAATGCCATCCAGCGTAGATGTACCACCTCCGGCGACTGTAGTAATAACTCCGTCTTTAGAAGATATTTTACGGACCCTGTTATTCCCCTGATCAGTAAAATAAACATTTTTTGCCGCATCTACGCATACATCATAAGGTCCGCTAACGCTTGCATGCCGGCCATAACCGCCATCTCCACCAAATCCCCCTGAACCGCTACCCGCAATAGTAACAGTAATTCTCTGGGCGTTTACAAATGTGTTGCCTGTTATCATTAACAGCGCAAGAAAGGATAAAATAAGGTTAAGCTTTTTCATAAAAAAACTGTTTAAGTAAGACTTTCAAAATAATTCCTACAAATTAAGGATAAATTCTGTAGTTGAGTTCTGGGATGTTGGGATGGTAGCGAATTCGTTTTTTGTCCAATTGGTTTTTGTCTACTTTGATTCCGGTTTGATATTCATTCAGGT
>CAIUZK010000244.1 GCA_903903635.1 uncultured Bacteroidota bacterium | reverse complement strand
GACCAAATTATAATGGCTGGAAATGAGATTTGGAAGGCAGGTCATACTGAAGGTTCACGCATTAGATATGAAGAAGAAAAACGACAATCAGAAATTAATCGATCTTTGGAAAAGGAGGAAAGATCACAAAGAATCGATGCTGTAACAACTCCCATTGCAACCGTCATTGGAAAAATTGCTGGAGCTGTACTTCTAATTGTTGGCATTTTATGGTTAGCTTTTAAAGTTATTCTTCCTTTGGTAGTAATAAACTTGGCGATTATTTCTTTCGTTTCATCATTTATATTTCAAAATCGAAAAAAATATTTATTTATTGTTTCAATTCTTGGAGCATCCTATATTATTTTGGATTTTAACTTTGGTTGGTTTACAAAATCACTGGTAGAAAATGTTGCATTTTTTTCAGGTGCAATTCCTTACTTCTTTTATTTGAACATGCTCGTGGGCCTGATAGCCGCCTACTTTTTTACCCGCGACATGCTAAACGAGAAGCACCCTCAGTCAGTTAATAGCGAATTCACGAAAAGGAATCTGATAATTATGGGGTCATTGCTTTGTGTTTACATTGCTGTAGTGGTTTTGCAAAACTACTTTGAAAAGAAAATATTTATTAATTCTAACAATCAAAGTATATCCAGCGCAACAAATACTACCTCGATTAATTTAACTGATACTGCCAGAGAACATATTGAAAATCATACAAATGCAACCCAAACAATAGAACAAAAATCCTCACAAGCAGATAGTTTACCTGCTTCTATTAATAGCAATGTAGTAAATGCCTCTGATAGTGAAAATAATAGCGTTTCAGCTGTAACTTCTACCAAACGAACAGTAACAATTGGTACGCAAACTTGGAGTACCGAAAACCTAAATGTAAATTCCTATAGCGATGGATCTAAAATAGATGAAGCAGAAAGCTTAGATGAATGGGTGAAATGTCGAGAAGAAAAACGAGGTTGCTGGTGCTATTACTCAAATGACCCTTCAAATGGAACAAAATATGGGAAATTGTATAACTGGTATGCAGTAAATCCATTAAATGGACATGGCGGAATTGTTCCTGCGGGTTGGCGTATACCTTCAAAAGATGATTTTGAAAAGTTGATTAATTCGCTTGGAGGCAATTATATGGCTGGTAAAAAAATGAAAAGTATTAATGGGTGGAATGGACTTGCTGGTGGAGTACGAATGGATTTTGATGCATCATTTCGTAATATTGGTAATAACGGAAGTTGGTTGACTATTTCGGAAAACAATGGAAACGATAGAAACATTTACAGTTGTGGATTGGATTTCAGCAATGAACACGTTGATATATATTATGGTGGTAAGGATGGTGGATATTCCGTTCGTTTAATAAAGTAAGATAATATTCTTTAGCAGACGGAATAAGATATAGCATCAGTTATTACGAGCAAGCCTTTTCCTCTTATTTCCTCTAAAAATGGGAGTTGTTTAATGCTGTTATATTAAATAAAAATTCCTCTGCACACTCGTAGTGTAAGCCTGTGTCCTTAAGTAAGGGTAGGCAACTTGGTTCACAGCATAATCAAAGTCTGCTAAAATTAAAACGGCCTTGTATTGTCAAGCCAACTTAGCTTTTTGTTTATCAAGATTTCTTTGACGTAGGTCTAAAAAATGGTTAAACCCTTTTTCGGTATACGTTGTCTTTGTCTTGATCGTCTTGTAGATAATCTTCAGCAGCCTCCTGGCAACTGCAATAATTGCTTTTTGTGCCTTCATTCGCTTACGCAACTGCTCGAAAAGAGCTTTCCAGTAGGAGTCTTTTGTCCGAACGGCACCCCATGCTACTGTTACCATAGCTACACGCAGGTATTTGTTTCCTTTCTTGATTGAAGTGCTACGGTGCTTGCCGGCACTTTCATTGTTGCCAGGGGCAAGGCCACACCATGATGTTAAATGGTCGGCAGTAGGAAAGAAATCCATATTATCCCCTATCTCACTTATGATTACTTGCGCGCTTTGTGGCCCGACACCACTTATGGTGACGAGGCAATCAGCCACTTCTTTGTATTGCTTATTTACCAGATCGGCTATTTGTTTTTCTATTTGCTGTACCTGACTTTCATAATGGTCAATATCTGCCAGTAACATCTTTAACATCATACGTTCATTGACGCCAAGCGTTCCCACCAACGCCTGTTTCATTTGCTCCTTTTTAGCTTTGAGGCGACCTCTGCAACATGCTGCAAGTTGGTCAATATCGGTGGTCCCTGCCGCCAAAAGCCTTATGATCTCCATGGATGTTTTCAAGGAAATATCTGATACAACAGAACGTATCTTGATATTAGCACGCTCCAGTATCTTAATAATGCGGTTCTTAATCTTAGTTTGTCCCTGCTTATAAAACAACCGGTTACGGCAAAGATCCCGAAGCGCCTGTTGTGTCGGGCCAGGAACAAAACTATGTCGTGCAAGGCCATGCAGAATGAGTGTGCAAAGCCACTTTGCATCTTTGCGATCCGTTTTGCGCTTTGGTATCTGCTTTATGTGTTGCGGATTGGCAACTGTTGTATTTATTTGCGCATCGCATAAAATACCATAAAGACTTACCCAATAGATACCTGTGCTTTCCATTAAGGCATGGGTTACCTGATACTTTAGCAACGTATCTCTGATCCTGAACAGATCATTGGAGAAAGTGCCAAATTCTTCCATGTGCTGCTCAGTACCATCCTGATTGGAGATAAAACAGACAATCTTATCTTTGTGCATGTCCAGGCCACAAGCCTTTGAGACTTGAGGCAGTAATCTGACCTCGGTATTCGGCTTCATATAACATGTTTTGCCGAAGTTATGGGAGAATGCTCAATCAGGGCAAACTCCCATTTTTATTGGCAGGTGTGAGCGCACCGCTCATGTTTCTTGGTTGGAATATGGTCTATTTCGTAAATTTTCGGCGGTGGTGTAATTATTTAAACTCAAGTAGGCTTTCACCTATCCAACGATACTAGTCATTCGGCCGAGTTTTAATTAAGGTAATGGGCGGTCACGGCACCGCTGCTGTGTCCGAGCGCATCGCTCAGGACGGTTTTTTATTTCCTAGAACTTGGCTACATTCACTAGAACGTCCAGCCACATAAAATAAGGTTTGCGTACCCGGCGCTTCGGGAAAAGAAATCCAGTCTTTTATTGCAATATTCAATGCGGGGTCAATATTGACCCCCACTCATAAAGTCCCCAAAGCTTAGTCTGCCTTGCTTATTATAATGTTTATCGCAGAAGCAGATCGCCTGATCATTGATCAGGTGCCCTTTGATTTTTTGTTTTAACATGCCCAACTTTTATTGAGGAAAAGCTGTCTATTATAGGTAACCAGTTTAAGAAACCGATAATCATAAATAATTACAAACACACACCCATGCTACTACCAGTTATAATTAAGAACAATTGTTTTATTACCCACACATTTTATCCAAACAAATCAGATAAAGGCACACTTTACCAACGGATCGAGTATACAGTTAATAATAACACCACTCATCAGGTGTCGGCATGTACCATAACGAAAGGTGATGTTGCCCCAACCAACTTCTATCAAGATATAGGCATAATATTAAAAAATGCGGTTGTTCCATATTGTTGTAAAACGGGAGCAGCGACCTACATTGAAAAAGGCAAGTTGTTTGCAGACCCAGAGATGGGTGGACATCATGTCCCTACTCCTGCCCAAATGGATGATGCTATTGTTAACCGGCAAGGCTGTAATGAATTCCGTCTGACAAACTATGAAGTAATTGGTATTTTTATTGCAGAACCTCCATATTGCAAGGGCGTCAAAATATTGCCCAATGGAGATTCATTCATAGATTTTAATAAAAACACTATAGGCTTAGGGCTGGAATATTATAAGTTAATAGGAGGGGAGTTATACAAAGCAGAGTTTGATGGTAGTGAGTACATCGCAACGGGAAAAATGTCCATTTCCACATTGTATAAATGATCAATTTGCCCATTGATTATCGCTGTCCTAATGCACAGGCACACGCGAATGGCATACATCAGGAATATTTCAGTTGAACTCGAGAAGTGTCTCACTTATCCTTTTGTACTGTTCGTCCGGCAACGTCTTGAGATAGTGGGCTGTCACGGCTCCGCTACTGTGACCGAGCGCATCGCTGATGAATGCAACCGGGATACCATCAATCTTAAGACGAGTGGCGTACGAGTGACGGGCAAGGTTCAAAATAAGAGGCATATCGAAGCCCAACTCTCTTCCCACAGTCTTAAGGTCCCGGTTAAGGTTACACGCAAACATTTTCTTAAGCCGATTCCGTTCTATATCAGTTTTAGAGCCGCGGAAACAGGGGAAAATATAGTCTTTCGAATTCAGATTTCCCCATTTCTCTATGATTCGCCGGGATTCTGGATGTAGGTAAACCATAATTTCCTTTGTTTCTGACGAGGTGTTCGTAGTCTTACAACGGACGAAGGAGATCATATCACCTTTGATTTGTGTTCCTTTTATACTGAGGGCGTCTTTTATGTTCATTCCATTTGAGAGGTATAGGAAAAAGAAATAATCCTTAGACCGTTTTTCGCCACGCGTCCGAGGTTCATAATCCCATAGCAATTTCACCTGCTCCGGGTACAGAACATTCTTCGACTTTGATCCACTTCCGATTTTATAATCGCTGAATGGATAATGTCCGGATGAAATAAAACCTTGCTTCACAGCTCGATTGTATATGTGTCTCAATTGCCTCATGTGGATCTGGCCGGTGGCTTTCGCACCGCCATTGTTTATCCACCATGCGTGGAATGCTTTGAGCCATCCTTCGGTTATATCTTCGAGATAGAAGTCTTTTCTGAACCGCTTGAAAGCACTGAGCGCCTGGCGATAGAAGGAGATACTACCGGCTCTGTCTTCCTCTTTCAATTCCTCTATCTTGCTTTGGAAAAGCATATCCATATCGGTCTTGCCGGACACTCTTAATGCCGCTTCTGACTTGAACAGGTTAATAAACATTTTCTGGGTTGCTTTAGGAAACTGATCCAGTATATCGTAGGCCTTATCTACATATGTTTCGATTTCAACCTTTAGGGCCTTGGCCTCCTTCGGTATGGAGCCTTTGGAAGACATAGCTTTCTCGAACATACCCGGCGAAGCGTATAGTTTCAAGCCCACTCGAAATTGTGAGCCATTCAAATTAACCGTTATTTTAACCGGTAGGAGGTCGCTGTTTGCCATCGGCGTCCTGGCGTCCAGGAAAGGATACACACTACCGGCTCGTGAGTTTATCTTTTTATTCATCATAACAACTATACGCAAGTGTAGCTGTTACTTATGACAGGAATAGTCTGGCCTTCGCTATTTTTTTTACTCCCCGAAAATACTATATCGATGTATGGTTAATGACGCGCTTATATCTAATCCGGGATGTCGAATTTGTGCGATAACTACGAAGCAGGTGATATGCAGGAGGAAGCTACACTAAGAATTTGCTTATGTAAGGAGAATGCCCGTACATTAAAGTCTTGCACTAAAACTTGCACTGAACTGATGTTGCACTTAAGGCATCAGAATAGCAACATTATCTTTTTCACGGTATAAAAAGTGTTGATTTCACAGCGTTTGGAGCGTTTTTTCGCGCGCCTCAAAATCTGGTTATCGCAAGGTAGTGCAGGTTCGATTCCTGTTCGGGGCACATAGTAAAAATTAAAACCGTTGATAGCAGAGACTTTCAGCGGTTTTTGTTTTCAGAGGGGATGGTAAAGGGGATGAATTTCTTTTCCCAGTTCAAAACACTATAGGTGAAAAATTTCTTTTGCTTTCTTCCAATTCTTTTGAAGAATATGTTTATCAAACGAAGTTTCACCGTTTGTAGCTTCGCCGGAAAAATGGCAAAATTTTTCTGCATAGCTTTTGTCTCCGTATTTACTCCAAGATTTATAAGCTTCTTGGCTTAATGGCATTTTAACATCAAAGGGAATCTTTAAACCAG
>CAIUZK010000243.1 GCA_903903635.1 uncultured Bacteroidota bacterium | reverse complement strand
GAAATAAGTTCCACCATATTGCGAAGTTATATTTCTTTTATTAACTGCCATAGCTTTAGCGAAGGCATGTTTTATGAGGCATGCCCGCAAGGGCACGAGCGCAGCTCTATCTGCGAATAATGAATTATTTAAAGACTTTTGCAACGAAATAAAAATGGAATAGAACGAGTAAGATGGTGGGAGTTATTTTGTCATAGTTCCTTTACCATACAGGCCTGCATTGCTGCGGAAGATGTTAAATTTGATTGGCTTCATTTGAATAAAAGACTAAAACATCCTAAAACAATTGTAACATTGCAACCAAATAATTTTACAATAATGGCAGGTACTAAAATAACCATTAATAATAATGGTTCACTGAAAATAGAAGGAGACTTTGAAATAGTAGATAAGAGCGGTGCTGCTTACGATCTGGCTGGAAGAAATGTAATTGGTTTATGCCGTTGCGGACTTTCCAAAAACAAACCGTTCTGCGATGGTTCGCATAATGGCCATTTTGAGCATGATGCTACTGCTTATAGTTTGCCACCTAAGAAACAGGCATAAATCCAGCCAATACTTAATATACATAGCATCATCTTCTTCCGAAAATGATGCAACAATTATACTCTGCCCTCTTTTGAGATAGCAGATTTGAGTATTATTGGCTTAAGCTCTGATTTCACCGGAATTTATGCCCACGATACCGGATATCTTTCTAATTTATGTTTCCGTAAAGAATAAAGCCATTTTCCTTTTACCTTTGGGCCTGAAATAAAAATCTCATGTCGGAAAAAAATTACAAGCTCAATACGAAACTGATACATGCAGGTGTTCATCCCGATCCTACTACCGGGGCCATAATGACACCTATTTACCAAACATCTACCTATGTGCAGGCCGGTCCCGGCGACCACAAAGGTTATGAGTACGCCCGCACCCAAAATCCTACCCGTACTGTGCTGCAAAATGCACTGGCTGCTATAGAGAACGGTAAATTCGGACTTTGTTTTGGCAGTGGCATGGCGGCTACCGATGCAGTTATAAAACTGCTTGCTCCGGGTGATGAAGTAATCGTATCTAACGACCTTTATGGGGGCACCTACCGTGTTATGACCAAGGTGTTTGCCAATTACGGTATTAAATTTCATTTCATAGGCATGCAGGATGCCAATAACATAACCCAGTATATCAACAGCAATACCAAAATGGTATGGATAGAAACCCCAACCAATCCGTTGCTGAATGTAATAGATATTGCTGCATCTGCTGCTATCTGCAAGGCGCACAACCTGGTGTTGGTGTGCGATAATACTTTCGCATCTCCCTACCTCCAAAATCCACTGGATCTTGGCGCAGATATTGTACTCCATTCAGCAACCAAGTACCTGGGAGGCCACAGTGATGTGGTTCATGGCGCCCTGATCATGAATGATGCCGGCCTTGAAGAGCGGCTCAGGTTTATACAAAACAGTTGCGGTGCAGTGCCCGGCCCGCACGATTGCTGGCTGGTATTGCGTGGCATCAAGACCCTGCATGTGCGCATGCAGCGCCATTGCGAAAACGGCAAGGCCATAGCTCATTACCTGCGCTCACATCCTAAAGTAGGCAAGGTATTATGGGTCGGTTTTGAAGACCATCCGAACCACGACATTGCCAAAAAGCAAATGCGCGGTTTTGGAGGCATGATCTCCTTCACGCTTAAGAATGATAGTATGGATGAAGCGGTAGCCGTGCTTAAGAAAACACAACTATTTGCATTGGCAGAATCATTGGGCGGTGTTGAATCACTCATCGGCCATCCGGCTACTATGACCCATGCATCCATACCAAGGGAAGACAGGGTTAAGAATGGCCTTGTGGATTCATTGATACGCCTGAGTGTTGGCATCGAAGACATTGATGACCTTATTGCAGATCTGGAGCAGGCGATTGGGTAATTATAAATTGATCCTTATTAAAGAAAAAGCGATGATCATAACAAATTGGTCATCGCTTTTATATTTTAGTTCAATGATTCAATCTTTCAGACAACTGATAGCAGATAATTGCCGTCAATGCCAAGATTTTGATTCATGGTTTTCAGCATATTTATATCGGGCTTTTGCCTGCCATTCAATATAAGTGAGAATTTCGCATCGCTTACCTGTAACATTTTTGCCATTTCGCCCTGATTCAATTTCAATTCATACATTTTCATTTCCAGTATCCCTTCGAAAGTACTTGGAGGTTTAATATTATAGAGTGATTTTTCGTATCGCTGAGCTGCTAATGCCAACTTATGAAGCTCATTAGCCTGGCTTTTAGTTAGTTCGCTATCAGGTGTTTTTATCAACTCATCTATCTGCGCCATAACTTTGGCATATTCCTTATTATTGGTAATGCTTATTAGTGTCTTTGGTATACGGGTTGGTTTCACAATATATGATTTCACCGGTGGCTTCAAACCGGTTTTTCCATCTCTTTCAGGTATCCTATTTTTTACGCTCATAACCACTTAGTTAAATTGTATCTGCATTAGCCTTGTCATATTCCGAGTGGGTTCCTACAAATCTTATATAGACAGTTCTTGCTTTAAACTTTATTACCGCAATAATTCTGTACTTATTTCCCCGAACATTAAACACATAACGATCATTGCCAATAGCGTCTACAGAATTGAATACTTGTTTCATTTCATGAAAGTTCTTCCATTGCGCCAACTCAACTGTTCTATACCAGTTATTCAGTGCATCCTCTGCTTCAGGATGCATTCTGAAAAAAGACCGGATTGCAGAATAACTCAAGATAACCATGCAATGCAAATTTAAAATATTTTTAGTATTTCTAAAAATATTTTAGCAAATCACAAATAGCACTGGTAAATGAGATGTTTTCTCTTTACAGCTTCCAGATAAAAGATTTGGTTTTGGAGGTTTTACTTCTGCAAAATATACGTATCCACATCCTTACCGGTTATTACCTTATCCGACAGGATGATGAGCCGCTCTACTACATTCCGCAATTCACGAATATTACCGGTCCAGTTGTAGTCCTGCAATGCCTTTAATGCGGCCGGTTCTATTTCCTTTACCGGTTGTTTATATTCCTCGCATATATCCCCGAGAAAATGATGGACCAGGTCGGGTATATCTTCCCTGCGTGAGTTCAATGAGGGCACATGTATGAGTATCACACTCAGGCGGTGGTAAAGGTCCAGCCTGAACTTTTTGGCTTCCACTTCTTCCATCAGGTTTTTGTTGGTGGCGGCAACTACACGCACATCCACCTTTATGTCCTTTTCCCCACCTACCCTGGTTATCTTGTTTTCCTGCAGCGCACGCAGCATTTTAGCCTGTGCATCATGGCTCATATCGCCTATCTCATCCAGAAACAGTGTGCCGCCATTGGCCTGTTCAAACTTACCCAACCGCTGCTTTATAGCTGAGGTAAAAGAACCTTTTTCATGGCCAAACAACTCACTCTCTATCAATTCAGATGGTATGGCCGCACAGTTCACTTCTATCATTGGTCCATTGGCACGGTTGCTGAGTTCGTGCAGCCTGCGGGCTACAAGTTCTTTTCCCACACCATTCTCCCCGGTTATCAGCACACGTGCATCAGTAGGCGCAACCTTGGCAATCGTTTCCTGTATGCGCATCATACCCTCACTGCTGCCTATCATTTCATTACCCCTCGATATTTTTTTGCGCAATTGTTTTGTTTCCACCACCAGCGACTTCTTCTCCATTGCATTGCGCAATGTTATCAGCAGCCTGTTCAGATCAGGCGGTTTTGATATATAGTCGTAGGCGCCTTTCTTCACGGCATCCACTGCAGTTTCTATATTGCCATGTCCCGAGATCACTATGAATGGGGTATCCGGTTTTTCAGTTCGCGCTACCTGCAGCACTTCCATCCCGTCCATCCTGGGCATTTTTATATCGCACAGGATACAGTCGTAATTGTTCTCTTTGATCTTTTTTGCGCCCTCTGCTCCATCCGCAGCCTCATCTACCGTAAATCCTTCAAAAGAAAGGATTTCACCCAGCGCCTTGCGAATCGCTTTTTCATCGTCTATTACCAGAATTGTCTGAGCCATATACTAAAATAAGTAGTTAATAATTTATTACATCGGGATCTTCTCCCCTAAAGGCTTTGTGCTAAGTTAATCAGTTTGAGTAACTTCCATGCACAAAATTGAATGGCAAATTAACACATAATTTCTGCAACTTTGTCAGGTAAATACTCTGGCACCCCGTTTGCAATACATGTATATACATTTAAATTTAAAAACTACGAATTATGGCAAAGACAGTATTCCATGCTGCAAACAAAAGAGGACATGCCAACCACGGCTGGCTCGATGCACACCACTCTTTTAGCTTCGCAGGCTGGTATGACCCGACACGTATCCACTTTGGTGCATTGCGCGTGCTCAACGATGATATAGTAGCAGGCGGAGAAGGATTCGGCAGGCATCCCCACGATAATATGGAGATCATCACCATAGTACTGGATGGCACGCTGGAACATAAAGACAGCATGGGCCATACGCAACAGATCGTACCCAACGAAGTGCAGGTTATGAGCGCTGGTACAGGCATCACGCACAGCGAATATAATGCCGACAAAAAGAAAATAGTAAACCTGCTGCAAACCTGGATCTTTCCCAAGGCAAAAGGCTTTCAACCACGATATGATCAGGCGACTTTTGCTCCCGCCGACCGCATCAATAAACTACAGCCAATTGCATCCCCAATTGACAATGAGGATGCCGGTCTGAAAATACATCAGGATGCATGGATATACCGTACCACATTAGAATCAGGCAAAAGTATTACCCACAAGCTGCACAGCCCCAACCATGGAACTTATATCTTTGTGATAGATGGAAAGGTTAATGTCGCAGGACAGGAATTGAATAAACGCGATGCCCTGGGAGTAAGCGAAACCGACATCATTGAGCTATCGGCTGATAATGACAGTGATGTGCTGATATTTGAAGTGCCCATGACTTTTTAGAATTACTAAGTGAATTATAATATTGACCGGATACAAGCATACCATTGAACTACTCAGGCAGCGCCTGCAGCAACCCTTGCCGGGACTTAGCGCCCAGGAGCGAATGATGGGCCGCGTGGTAACCAATCCTCAGCAGGTGCCCGAAAACGCCCGACTGAGCGCCGTGCTGTGTTTACTGTTTCCACACAATGAAGAACTGTATGTTGTCTTAATGAAAAGACGGGAAGACAAAACGGCCCATAGTGGCCAGGTAAGTTTCCCCGGTGGCAGGCATGAAAAAACCGACGAAGATCTTAAAGCAACTGCGCTTCGCGAAGCCAATGAAGAAATGGGCATTATATCAGCCGATGTAGATTTGCTTGGCGCGCTTACCCCGCTATACATTCCTGTCAGCAATTTCCAGGTATATCCTTTTGTTGGTTTTTATGCCGGCAGGCCAGACTACAACCTGAGCCATAATGAGGTATCCTACTCGATAGAAGTGCCGTTGAATAACCTGCTGCATAGTGACCGTAAAATTGTCACCGATGTTATCTCTCCAGCTATTCCCGATGTGATCAGGAAAGTAAAGGCTTACCAACTGGAGGATGGCACCATAATATGGGGCGCCACAGCCATGATCATAAGTGAGCTTGAAGTAGTGCTTAATGAACTGATGGATAAATCGGATACTGAATAAGTATGGAAATAAGTCAGGATCATAACTCCCGAATTATCTCCATAACGAAACATCATCCTATAATCGGAATTTATCGCTTAAATATCAACAATTCCACATACCTATTACATATTCCTCCTGTACTGCCCGCCTACTTCAAACAATGCCCTGGTTATTTGCCCAAGCGAACAATACTTGGCGGTCTCCATGAGCTCTTCAAATATGTTCTGGTTATGTATCGCCTTTTGTTGCAGGTTGTGCAGTAACTGTTCACTTTTGTCTTCGCTACGCTTCCAAAGGTTCTGTACTGTCTGTATCTGAAATTCCTTTTCCTCTGTTGTCGACCTGATCACCTCAGCAGGTATTACAGTTGGCGACCCCTTGGAACTCAGGAAGGTATTCACACCTACAATCGGAAACTCACCGGTATGTTTCAGGGTTTCATAATACAGGCTTTCTTCCTGTATCTTGCCGCGCTGGTACATGGTTTCCATAGCCCCCAGCACACCGCCTCTTTCAGAAATACGATCGAACTCAGCCAGTACAGCTTCTTCCACGAGGTCGGTCAGTTCCTCAATCAGGAAAGAGCCTTGCAGCGGGTTTTCATTCTTGGCCTGGCCCAGTTCTTTATTGATGATAAGCTGTATAGCCATAGCCCTGCGCACACTCTCTTCAGTTGGTGTGGTGATTGCCTCATCATAGGCATTGGTATGCAGTGAGTTGCAGTTGTCGTATATGGCATACAGCGCCTGCAGTGTAGTGCGTATATCATTAAAGTCGATCTCCTGTGCATGCAGCGACCTACCAGATGTCTGGATATGGTACTTCAGCATCTGGGAGCGCTCATTACCTCCGTATTTCAGTTTCATAGCCTTGGCCCAGATGCGGCGGGCCACACGGCCTATCACACTGTATTCGGGATCAATGCCATTGCTGAAGAAGAACGATAGATTAGGAGCAAAATCATCAATGTGCATGCCACGGCTCAGGTAATATTCTACAAACGTAAAACCGTTTGAAATGGTAAATGCCAGTTGAGAAATCGGGTTGGCACCTGCCTCGGCAATATGGTAACCGCTTATAGAAACCGAATAGAAATTCCTTACTTTTTTATCAATAAAATACTGCTGCACATCTCCCATCACCCTCAGTGAAAACTCGGTAGAGAAGATACAGGTATTCTGCGCCTGGTCTTCCTTCAGTATATCCGCCTGCACCGTGCCGCGCACACTCATCAAAGTATCGGTCTTTATTTTTGCATACACATCGGCCGGCAACACCTGGTCGCCGGTTACGCCCAGCAGCATCAGCCCCAGGCCTGTATTGCCCGCAGGCAGTCCACCGCTCGCAGCATCTCCCTCTCCTTCGGAGAGGGCCGGGGTGAGGCCGTTATAGTAAGGCCTTTGAACCCCTTTTTCTTTATAAATGGCATCAATCTTTTTATTCACTTCATCCTCCAGTCCATTGGCTTTTATATATAGCTCACATTGCTGGTCTATAGCCGCATTCATAAAGTAGGCAGTCATAGTTGGCGCAGGTCCGTTTATGGTCATCGATACCGATGTCTTGGGGTCTGCCAGGTTGAATCCGCTGTATAGTTTCTTGGCATCATCCAGGCAGCACACACTTACCCCCGAGTTGCCCACTTTACCATAAATATCCGGCCTGTGATCAGGATCCTGTCCGTAAAGGGTTACACTGTCGAACGCAGTACTCAGCCTTTTGGCGGGCAGCCCTGCCGATACATAGTGGAAACGCTTGTTGGTGCGCTCAGGTCCGCCTTCTCCGGCAAACATACGCGCAGGGTCTTCACCCTCACGTTTGAACGGATAGATACCTGCCGCATAAGGAAACTCACCGGGGAAATTTTCAGCCAGCGCCCACTGCAGTATCTCGCCCCATGCCTCATACCTGGGCACAGCCACCTTCGATATCTGCACATGCGACAGGCTTTCGGTATGTGTCTTTATCTTTATTTCCTTATCTCTTACCTTGTAGGTATAGTATTCACCGGTATATTGTTTCTTTTTAGCCTCCCAGTTTTCAAGCAGGTATTTGTTTTTGGGATCCAGGTCCATTTCCACTTTGGTATATACCTCCTGCAGGGTCTTTATCAGCCTGTCTTTATCATCTAATTTGGCTGCATTCAGTGTATCAATGGTCTTCTTTATAGAAAACAGCTTTTGTGCCACAGCGCTTTGATCTTTAGCCCATTTGTCATACTTGCGGTTGTTCTCAGCTATTTCACTCAGGTAGCGGGTACGTGCCGGCGGAATGATGTAAATCTTTTCACTCATCTCATCGGTTATCTTGTATTCCGAGTGCAGCGGAGCGCCTGTTTTATGCACCAGCAGGTCCATCATAGCCTTATACATGCTGTTTGTTCCCGGATCATTAAACTGCGATGCAATGGTGCCATATACCGGCATTTCGTCAATTGCTTTGTCAAACAGCTTATGATTGCGCTGGTATTGTTTCTTCACATCGCGCAGTGCATCCATAGCGCCGCGTTTGTCAAATTTGTTGATCACCACAATATCAGCGAAGTCCAGCATATCAATCTTCTCCAACTGGCTTGCCGCGCCAAACTCGGGAGTCATGACATACATGCTCATGTCGCAATGCTCGGTAATCATGGTATCGCTCTGGCCTATACCCGATGTTTCGAGTATGATGAGGTCATACTTTGCCGCCTTCAGTATATTCACCGCATCATGCATGTAGCGCGATAGCGACAGATTGCTCTGCCTTGTTGCCATCGAGCGCATATACACCCGCTTGTTCCTTATGGCGTTCATGCGTATACGGTCACCCAGCAGAGCGCCACCTGTCTTGCGTTTCGTAGGGTCTACCGATATGATACCAATGGTTTTATCCTTAAAGTCGATCAGAAACCGCCTAACCAGTTCATCAACCAACGAACTTTTTCCTGCCCCTCCTGTACCGGTTATACCCAGCACCGGCGCCTTCGACAGGTCTGCCTGCTCTTTCACCTTTTTCATGGCTGCCTGTGTTTCAGGCAGATCGTAATAATTTTCAGCAGCCGAAATCAGCCGGGCTATCGTTTTCACATCCCGGTCCACCAGGTGGCCGGCTTCCCCGTTCAGTTGGTTACCGGTCGGGTAGTCGCTTTTTTCCAGCAGATCATCTATCATACCCTGTAGCCCCATGCGGCGGCCATCATCAGGTGAGTAGATGCGCGTTATGCCATAATCTTCCAGTTCCTTTATCTCGGTGGGCAGAATTACACCGCCGCCGCCGCCAAATATTTTTATATGTCCGCAGCCAGCCTCTTTCAGCAGGTCATGCATGTATTTGAAGTATTCCACATGCCCGCCCTGGTAGCTGGTTATTGCTATTGCGTTGGCATCTTCCTGTATAGCACAATCCACCACTTCCTGCACACTCCTGTCATGACCCAGATGTATCACCTCGGCCCCGCTCGACTGCATTATGCGCCGCATAATATTGATAGAAGCATCATGGCCATCAAACAAAGACGCAGCAGTTACCAGCCTCACTTTATTCTTCAAAGAATAAGACATATTCATATATTTTTAGAACAGGCCGCAAAGTTACGAATATTGGGTGGAAAGCAAGAGTAACATCTCTGCTGACAGACTCTCCAATTCAAAGCGGTCCGTAATATTTCTTATCTTTTCCATAGGTAGAACATAATCTGAAAAATAACTGATAATTTTAGCAACCGAATGCAGAAACATATTATGATTGCATTTTCTAATGAGATTCGAAACCGCGTTGAAATCTGATGCAATGAAAGACTTAACAAATTCCCATATCGACCGAAAAAATGTATTGAACAACAATACAGCAGTAAAAGAAATGTACTCTCAATTAGGGTTCAATGGTACTTTTTTTGAATCAAAGTTTAGGTATACCTTAATCCAGCTAGCCAGGTTTTATGAAGTTGATGTTAGAACAATTAAACGTTTAATTTCAGAAAACGGTAATGAGCTTAAAAGTTCTGGATATGAATTGTTTACCGGTGTGAAATTAAGACAATTTAAGGATGCTCTTTACCAACAGAGGGACATGGATGTCCCTCTGTTGACTCAAGACGACGATGGCGAAATAGTCGGGGCGAATTCTAATAAAGTTAGTGTATTCACTTTCAAATCTTTATTATCCTGAAATAGAAGATAAAGTTTGCCATTTGTTCTTTTCCATAAACAAAAATCATGCATTCAACGACGGCAACAAAAGATCCTCCATAGTCCTCAGTGCCTATTTTCTCGAATTGAATGGATTTGATTTCAAGGTCGATTATTTTATTCGTGAGATGGAAAATATTTGTGTGCATGTTGCAGACAACCAGATTGACAAAGAATTGTTACATGAAATAGTGTCTTCTGTGCTATATGAAACTGAATTTTCTGAAGAATTACAATTGAAGATCATTCACGCTATTACTGTACACGAGGAAAAGTATGAGAACTCGGAGTTTTGATGCCAAATTGTGGATGCGGTACTGTGTGCTGAATTATGCTGGAACAACTATCATAATATCGCCCGGCGTTTTGAACCTCACAGATAAAAATCATAACTTTATAGTTCAAAATCTGATTTTATGACCAATGCTGCGTTAGATAACCAGTTACACCAATACTGGCCATTGTTGGCAAAAGAAGAGAAGCAAACAGTTCTTGCCTTTATAAAATCTATTATAAGGCAGAAGCAAAACCCACCCCAACGTCTTACTTTCGAAGAATACAATAAAGAACTGGAAGAGGCAGAAGCAAGGATTGATGCAGGGTTTTTTACTACTCTGGAAGACGTTATTAAAGAATCTGAATCGTGGTAGAAAAACTTCGGATCCTGTGCGTGGGATTGACATCATGATCATTTTAATTCAATACCTAATAATAGGAGCGAAATAGGCTCACACTTAACCCAAAAAGTAGAACATTTTCAAATTACCTTAAATAGTTTGCTCTTTTGGGAAAGAGAGATAACTTCATATTGACTTACGCTTATATCCTTCGGTAGTTTATCTCTTAATACTGGTAATACATATTGACAATTAATTTGGCTGACTATCTCCGTGAGAAGATTGGTTATCTGATTTGCATGGACGTTTTCAATTTGATCCTGAAGAACGAAATGCAAACAAGGAATGCCCATGGCATCTGCAAATTTGATGTATGCCAAATCAAAAGAAGCCATTTGACTTTTCTTGCTCCCTGTACCAGGATTCCCTTCTATATTGCCAATACTTAGCTTGTAAACACCCTCGCTGTTGTCAGCACTTAATAGAGAATGTATTCCACTCATGACTAAAGAATATTGCATGAAATTGCAACTATTTTCTGAACTAAATTGAACTATATAATTTCCATCGTTCGTTACTTTTCGGGAACGACTCAATAAACATATCCACAACATTCTTTAAAACGAAGGTCCGCTCCCATCAGGCATTTAAGCGGTTTCCTGCCAATTCCATGTTGATATCTTCTTTATTTAATCCATTTTTCGTTTTAATAATGGACCAAATCTTAGCCCTTATGATGCTAAATATTCACCATCCCCGTTTCCCCATAGCCTTTTTGCATCACAATACATTTGATTTTTTTAATTTAAAGAGAATATAAGCAGCAAGGAATGTAACCACTTAAAGATTTGATAATCAATCCATATACCTGAGATATCCACAAATAAGTTATCAACACAAGAAGAAAATAAAATAGGGTCGGGGCTTCATCAAAATAAAAAAATAACACTCAAATCAGTATTTACTATTCTATAATTATCCCTTAATACACCCCTATGAGCATCCTCGATCCGCTTGAAATTGAATTCAAACAAAAGCAAATGCGCAAATGCAGGCGGCCTGTACTTATTGCCTGGATATGGATCGGCTTTATCGTGGGTATTTATGCCTATGGTTGGTTTTACCTCTTTTTCAGCAAGTATCCCGAACCCTACCGCACCAAGCTGATGTACAATTATTTCATTTGCAGCAGCGCCTATCTGGTCCTGATGGCGTTAAGCCGCTACCAGCGGTTCATCACCCTTCTGCTGGCCACAATGCTGCTGGCAGGCAGCATTATTCTTTACTTTCCCGGTTTCAGGGGGGTGCTCGCCCAGTCGGTGCTTATGCTCGATCTTATTTCGGTACTCATCTGCTCCAGGGGTGTATTATATGCATGGGAGTATGAATCACTCAAAAAAGAATTGTCGCGCTATGATGAACCGCCCCGCGATTCGGTGGCATAATCAGCACATGGGCAACACGCATGCAGGGTACAATTAAAAATTCTTTTTCAAATATTTCACTATTAAGGCAATTGCAATTATATTTGTTCAGTATAAATTAATACGTAGCATGAAAAAAATCGCTTTTCTGGTTATACTTTCTATTAGCTTTTGTTCCGTTTCATTCGCACAGGATTTTTCTTTCGATGAATTGGCCAAACTGAGAAAAACCAAATTCCCTGAGTTCGAAACAGAAGTGCATAAGAAGGGTTATGAAATGGAGCACCTCGAATACAACGAACGTTGCACCGTTTACCGCAAGGGCGATAATGTAATTTCATATTGCCACTACTACGATGACGGCAATTCTTACCACAGCCATGTTGCTATTAAATTTGAGTTCAAAGACAAGGCATCTTACGAAAAATTAAAGGCCCAGGTTGTTGCCGGCATGACCTACTACAAAACAAGGTTACGTCGCTACACCCACCAGCATTATATGGAGCATATATATGTAAACGATGCCATCACAGTGCATCTTTACGATATCACCTTCGATGATGACAACAAGCCTTACTTCGAAATAGAAATCAAATCTATTTACGCGGCTTACTAAAAATATTTACAGTTATAATTGTATTGAATACCGGAAGCAATTCCGGTATTTTCATTTTAAGACCACGGCAGGTTCATTGGCTTGGTCCCCAACGATTTCATTCACAATAATGCTTGCGATAAATTTCAGGGAGCCAGATTGCGCTGTTGGGTTAATTGGCTTTCTTAGGCCCATGTAACATAAGAGATACGCACAAAACTACCAGGCAATTTTCCTTGCCGTCAATCGCTCCAACGCTTCAATTGTGTGGAATCTGAATTTACAGTGACCGCTTACTATAAAACCGGCAGCAAGCCCCCACACTGATGATGGCCTGCTGATCCAGCCCTACGTCTCCATAGACACTGAACCTGTCGGAGATATAATAACGGGCGCCTGCCTTAAGATAAGGCGTAAGCGTATGATCAATTCTTACCGCTGTACTATCTCCCTGCGGATAGGCGCTGTACCGGATATTATTCAGCGCAACACCAGCCCCTATAAATGGATCAAAATTGCTGCTGTGTATCAAGCCGCCTAGATGGTAAAATGCTGTCAGGCCGCCGCTTAAGATCCGGGTATTATTGGTAACATAGCGATTAAAGGGCCCGTTATTGCCGGTAAATTCATGCTTGTTGTTGTATACAAAAACGTCGTAGCCCATTGTTGCCCCGATACTCACCGTCCGGGTAAGACCATATTCAATCCTGGCAAAAAAAGGAATAAAGCCCGTAACCAATCCCTTGCTGAAGCCTGCAGGCACCGAGTAATTTTGCCGGTTGTTATCTATAAAACCAAATGCCATAGTGGCTATAGTAGAATGCATCTTGTAAGTACCCTGCATTGTCTTCGCACTCTTCCGGGCTGTATCCTGTTGCGCCCACAATGGCAACGATACCATAAGGCATAGAAAGGTCAGATATGTCTTCATAATCAAGGCAAGCTAAGAATTATTATTATAATTACCATGAAATACATCCCCGATAATTTCAAAATAATACCCACTCCACCAGTCTACCTGCCTTACCGGTCCATACCCTTATTACTGCAGGCTGTACTTAAGGTTAATGGTTACCCTGCGGTTCTGAGCCCTGCCTGCCCTGGTACGATTGCTGGCCACAGGCGAACTGCTGCCATGCCCGGTGGTTTCCAGCCTTGCCGGAGCTATACCCTTTTTAACTAAAAACTTCTTTACCGCTGTGGCCCGCTCTTTCGAAATTTTTGCGTTCACCCTTGGTTTCCCGGTAATATCCGCATAGCCATCTATATTTATCACCGCATCCGGGTTTTCCTTAAGTATAGCTACTACCTGGTCAAGATAGGAATAACATGATTTCTTAAGCACCGTACTTCCTAACTCAAATTGTATTGGCTTTTTGGGCAACTGTACCTGCTTCACTTCGGCAGGTGGTGCAGGTGGTGCCTCCACCTTTGTCCTCGGGCAGCCATTATTATCTGCCGGACCGGCCAAATTAGGGCAGGCATCGTCCTTATCAGGTATGCCGTCCCCATCGCTATCCGGACAGCCATTAAAGACCAATGGTCCCGCCTCATGCGGACAGGAATCGTCCTTGTCACGCAATCCGTCTCCATCACTATCCGGGCAGCCGAAAAACTTGACTAGGCCCTTCTGGTGCGGACATGAGTCGGCATAATCAGGAATACCGTCTCCATCACTGTCCGGGCAGCCATTGAATCTGGCTATACCCTTTTCATTCCTGCACGAATCCTTATAGTCGGGAATACCATCACGGTCGGCATCAGGATAGAAGCTGTTTTTTATAAACCGGCAACTCACACCCAGGCTGAAAACAGTATGCTGATCATAACCCACATCGCCAAACAGACTGTACTTCTGTGTGATATAGTACCTGGCTCCGGCCTTAAGATAGGGTGTAACGGTATGGTCAAATACTACCTTCTCCGTATCGCCCGAAGGATGAGCGCCATACCTGATATTATTGATCGATACACCCAACCCTATAAACGGATCCAGGTGGCGGACATGAATCAGATTGTTGAGGTGGTAAAACCCTGTAAATCCGGCGCTTAGCACCCTGGTGCGGTCTATGCGGTTGCGCACAAACGTACCGCTATTCCCTTCATAGGTCTGAGCATAATTATACTGAAATGCGTCGTAACCAAAAGTAGCCGCAAGGCTTAGGTGCCGGCCCACACCATATTCCAGCTTACCATAAATGGGCGCAAAGCCACTGGTATTGTTTTTTACATACCCGGCCGGCATGGTATAATTATTCCGGTAATCATCTATAAAGCCTACCGAAAGCGTAGCCATAACCAGATGGGTTTCATATACAGCATGCTTTATGGGTATTAAATGAAACCCGGTATCCTGCTGCGACCAGGCCATACCCGAAACCAATACAAATGGTAAAAGGAAGTATAATTTCATATTTTGAAAGACTACCAACTTAACGGTAATAATTACTTAATATTATAAATCAGAAAAAAATTTTCAGATATTTAGTTACTAAATTACCCAAGAATTGTGCCAATTTAATCGTCTAACTTAATAAATTATTCAAACAGTTTTTGTTGAAAATTGTATAACCAACAGGCAATGAAACAACTCGTACTACTGTCTTTGCTGGTGTTTTTACCTATACTGTCCTTTGCCCAGCAAGACAGGGTTGTAATCCGTTTTCTCGATGCCAATACCGAATTGCCGGTAAAACAGGTAACCATACTCGACCATACAGGTCACCCGGTGTCGGGCAGCAATAGTGCCGGCTACTGTACGTTATCATTCAGCAGCATCAATTCAGGCTTGTATTTACTGGCCATGCACGATGGATACCAGACCGATACTTTACGCACTCCCGGCAATATTGTACTGCTTACACCACTTTCGGTCATGCTGAATACCGCAGTGGTACGGTCAGGTAAAACCGGCAAATTGCTCCGCGAGCCAAACGAATATGTGGTGGATTACCTTTTTGATGGCGACGATATTATTGTTGCCACCTGGAGCGGGAACAATGGCAGTAAGGCCAAATTGTTTTTATTGAATAAAGATGGAGATATACTCGCCCGTTGTAAAGTACCCGATGAGCCGCTGAAGCTGTTCAGGAGCTGCATAGGCAATTACTATTGTGTTTGCCGGAATCTCTTCTACCCGATCGCTGCATCGGCCAAAGGTTTAACCTTAAATAAACCCTACAACATTAATCTGTTGCATGGCCTGGAACAGTGCGATAAATCGGTTAATGGCAATATGTTTTACCGCATTGTCGACAGAGACAATTTCAAGGTGTCTTATGGTATTATTACCAAAGGAGAAAATCAATTCAGGCCATTGCTGCAATTTGATGAAAAGGGGAAAAACATAATGACCCTTATAGATAGCAAGGCAGCTAATTCCAGTTTTGAGGAGTACCGGGATATACTCGACTTCTGGAATTCAGAGGAGTATCATGAAGCATACCGCCGCGACCTGGTGCGCAAATTGCTTGACCTCGGCGCCATTGCCCATATCAATATGCCCCTGTATACCAGTGGCGACAGCATAATAATTTTCGATTATTACAAAAAGAGGATACTTTATTACGCATCCACCGGCCGACCACTGGGGCAGATGCCGGTGGGATTTGAATGGAAACAATCTCAGCGGTTCGAAATCTTAAAAGATGAGCCGCTCAATCGGTTCTATATCCATCGGTTCGATAATAAAAGTCAGCAAACGCTGGAAGAACTTGACATTACCACAGGAACAATTATTTCAGGTAAAATTGTGATTGAAAAGCATTTCCCTGAGCAGGTAAAGGTAGAGAACGGTGATATCTATTTCCTTTGGCAGGCTGGTAATGCACCTGCTACAAGGCAGCTATATGTTCAGCGGGAGGGATTGCCCTCCTATCAGGTTGGAAAGTTGGGAGATTAAATGGAATCAGTTATTTTACCCATCCGGTTTTGGGGAACTTTCCTGAAAAATGCTATTGCAAATTAGAAAAAAGCCAACTATTTCCTGAAAAGATATGTCTTTGTATTAACATTGGTTACTCATCGCACTTTAAGCATCAAACAAAACTTATTAAACCTGTTCAAACATTGAAAAATGAAGAAATCGACCCTTACATTTTTACTCATTTTAATTACAGTAGCTGGTGCAATAGCCCAGAGCATAGATAGCTCTTTTACTACCAATGGCTACCTGCCTTATGGCGGCCCGCTTTCTAATAATAAACAAAATAACCACATTGGCAATAATTTGGTGCGGCAGCCTGATGGAAAAATAGTGGTCGCAGAAGATTTCTCCTATGTTACTACAGATTTTACGCTCAACACTTATCGCTACAACACAGACGGTACACCCGATATCACCTTTGGTACTAATGGCGTTTCTTCCATTTTTTGCGGTTTGGAAACAAATAACAGAGACCTCGTGTTGCAACCCGATGGAAAAATAGTCGTGGTAGGCGCTACAAAGTATTGTATCCTGGGCGTGTGTGGCGCCCTGCAGTTCATAATGATGCGACTGAATACAGACGGCAGCCTGGATACCACATTTGGCAATGGTGGAAAACTCATTACTACAGATGTTTTTGGCACCACAGGGCTTTTCGCACAGCCCTATCGGGTGAAAATCCAACCCGATGGCAAGTTCGTTATAGGAGGCAGAGGCCCCGGTGGATATTCGTTTGTAGCAAGATTGAACAGCAACGGATCTAACGATATGACCTTTGCCATAAACGGCATTTATACCGACACCGCTAACTATTTAACCTTCAGAGACCTGGTGGTAAACAGTACCGGAGATATACTTATGTTACTGGTCAAATACAATTCCTCCATCGGCGGGGTGTCCGACACCAATAATTTAAATGATAATTATGTGCTTAAAGTGACGTCAACCGGTGTGCCGGATAACACATTCGCTACCGGAGGCCGCCTGGTTTTCAGCGTTTCAAATAACGACGATCCCATATCCATTGCACTCAGGAGCGACCAATCGATAGTTATCGTGGGGGATGAACAGTATAACAACACCGAAAATTACAACTGGAATGGTACAGGGACCAACGGCTATGGATATACCAACAAGGGCTATGTTGCTTTCGTCAATACAAACGGAACGATGGCAACTCATATTCCGGGTGGTCATAAATCCTTTAGAATTCCCGCTGACAGTGCGACTTTCTTTAAGAAAATAATTGTGCTGAACGACAACCGCTTGTTTATAAGTGGCAGGGTGATAAGACAAGTAAGCAGCGGCAACTACCAGGAAAAAGCATTGCTTACCCAAATTGATTACAACGGAAATTATCTTACCGATTTCAATACGAACGGGTATTGGGTGTTTGATTGTGGTATTACCGGTTTAACCGGCTGGGACGGAAGACAATGCGGGTTCAACGACATTGACGTAACCCCCAGCCATGAAGCCTATGCTACCGGCTATCGCAATCCTGTTGGTGGCAGCACCGGCACCTGTCTGTTTTTAATGAAATTAAAAGATGTCCCATTCGGCACTACAACTACAGGTATTCCCGATAAACACTATAGCAGCATTTCCTTGCTCTATCCTAACCCGGTACTGGAACTATTTTCGATTGCATCTGATGATTATAGTACTTACACTATCTGCAATACAGAGGGCAAAGTAATAAGCCGTGGCAACCTGATCAAGGGCCGTAATGATATTCTGTTACCCCGATCGCTTGCAAGTGGTATTTATTTTATCAGGGACGAAAAAACAAACGACGTCGTGAAGTTCATTAAAGATTAGCCATGCACCTTTGCAACAGCTCTTCCTGTTCCATATTTTCTGAATAGACATTAACCTCGTCCAGCCTTATGTAAGGTTTCAAAAGGCTTAGGCCTAAGGGGTATTAAATGCTGTTTTGCATTAAGCATTATTGGTTTTACTGTTTACATAAAGTGCTCCGGCATAAGCTGCAATCCAATTTATCTGTTTACTTCAGCCAGCATTCATTTTGGCCCTTCTTCCCAGCCAGAACATTAGCAGCATACAGTCTGGGCGTTGCAACGAAACTATACTTCACACCATTAACACAATAAAATACCGGAATAGTCCGAAGGACTAAAATAATAACCGTGGGCGCCCCCCTGTATCCAGTAATAATGAACTGCTTTCAATTTCGCTAAAAAGCAAAATTGAAAGTCTTGGTGAGTAAACAGTTTGAGCGCACAAGCTCTTTGAAATTGACATTTCATAATGAGCGTACGCTACTCATTCTACTTCACCCTCTCCTTGGAGAGGGCCGGGGTGAGGCCGCTCGCGAAGGGCTTAAGTGCTTGTTTTCAGTGCTTTGATTGTTATATATTTTGAACACAAGTCATGGCAACCTCGCCAAACCAAATAGCTGGGTTCTTAATTATAGTCAAATAGCCTTTTTGATAGCGGCACATTACAAAGTCCAATCCTTCCCTGAAGGGGTTGAACCTGGTACAAATTCCTCAATTCAAACTGATTGGTAAAAATACCAGTTGAGATACAAGTGAATCAGCGCTTACCCACAATGAAAAACGTCCCGTAAAATACAGGACGTTTTAAAAATTATTTTTTAAGAGAAGAATTATCACTCGTCATCATCCCTGTTCCTTTCTTTCTTCTTTGGCTTTGGAGCTGCATCATCTTCATCTTCCATCTTATCTGCTTTCCTGCGGTGAACTTCATCGCCTGGCTCATGATGGCTATGCATCTTGTGACCGCAATTGAAATTCTTGCTGATACCGATGTTCATAGTATGACCGAAAGTGAAATTGAAAGTGTTGTTAGAATAAGTACCGTTTGCATAAGCTGGGTTAGCATACTGGTCAGTAGTACCAGTGTACTTATCAGTAGCATAGCTAAGACCACCTATTGCGAAGTTCATTGCAAGTCCGCGACCTACATTCACACCCAGTGCCGGATAAACACCTACAGATATACCGCTGTGCTTATCAGTTGCTGCATTGCCCATGCTTGTGTGGTATCCACCTGCATAATCAAAATCAGCCTGTCCAAACCAGAAGAAAGTTTCGCTCTTTCCTATGTAATGAGAGTAACGTGCGAATGGACCTACTGAATATAAGTTGTCAGTGTTTTTTACACCGTTGGCATCCTTGGTAGCGTTCTGTCCCCAACTAATCCTTAAACCGATTGTCCAGTTATGATTGAATTGATAACCAACACCAGGAGTTGCATCCCAGTTAGTTGTTTTTGCAAGTGTGGGGTCTCTGTTAGTGTTAAAAGAGGCATCCCCATAAAGTAAAATACTATGTGGTTCCTGAGCGTTAGCTGTTGCTATAGTTCCTACTGCTAATAATGCGAGGATCAGTTTTTTCATACAGAGTGTGTTTTATTTAGACAGCAAATATAATCGTCATTTTGAAAAAACCATAACTTTAACGCATAATTATTTTTATCACATTACAGCGTGGCTCAATTTCTCCGGCCATGCAATGTCCTTTTTCACCTCTATAACACCTCATTTTACCTGAACCAGGTGCTGTACATGAGGTAATTTCCCGCTATCCTTTCTACTTCTCCCTTCAGCAATTCAGGACTGATATCTTTTACCTTTTTTGCAGGAACACCGGCAAAAATGCTGCCTGAAGGCACTTTTGTTCCTTCCAGCACCACAGCTCCGGCTGCAATAAGGCAGTTTTCGCCTATCTCCACATTATCCATTACTATGGCTCCCATGCCTATCAGCACATTATTGCCCACCGTGCAGCCATGCACCAGTGCATTGTGCCCTATCGATACATTATCGCCGATAATGGTTTTTGTTTTTTCATAAGTGCAATGAATGCAGGCACCGTCCTGAACATTTACCCGCTTACCCATGCGAATACTGTTTACATCGCCACGCACCACCGCATTGAACCAGATGCTGCAATCTTCACCCATCACCACATCGCCCACAATAGTAGCATTGGGCGCAATGAAACAACTCTCTGGTATCACGGGCGATACGCCTTTTACAGGAAGGATTACGGGCATTATTTTATCGGATCAAAAAGTTAAAAAAGAATTGGTGGAGCAGAATTCGAAGTGCAAAGTTAATACCAATATCCGGTGATAATCAGGCCAGAAAAAATAAGTGCAGAAATGGGACTATGCTGTGGATAAATTAAAAATCTGCCGTTAATGGTTGTGGCTATTAATCTCTAATTTTGCATGTTAAATTCAGTCATGCAGGCATATTTAGAACTACTTCAACACATCATTGATAACGGTACTAAAAAGAGCGACCGCACCGGCACCGGCACTACAAGTTGCTTTGGTTACCAGATGCGTTTCGATCTGCAGAAGGGTTTCCCGATGGTGACCACAAAAAAGCTGCATGTCAAATCCATAATCTACGAATTACTCTGGTTTCTGAAAGGCGATACCAATATAGCTTACCTCAAGGAGCATGGCGTAAGGATATGGGATGAATGGGCCGATGAACAAGGCAACCTTGGCCCTGTATATGGCCACCAGTGGCGTAGCTGGACTGGCGCCGATGGACAGACTTACGACCAGATAAAAGATGTGCTGCACCAGATAAAAACTAACCCGGACAGCCGCCGTATGATTGTGAATGCATGGAACGTGGCCGACCTGCCTAAAATGAAACTCAGCCCCTGCCATGCCTTGTTTCAGTTTTATGTGGCCAATGGCAAATTGAGTTGCCAGCTATACCAGCGCAGCGCCGATGTATTTCTGGGCGTGCCGTTCAATATAGCATCCTATGCCTTGCTTACCATGATGATAGCCCAGGTGACCGGCCTGGAAGCAGGCGAATTTGTGCACACCTTTGGCGATGTGCACCTGTACAACAACCACATGGACCAGGCCAGACTGCAACTAAGCCGCACCCCATACCCCCTCCCAACCCTGCGCATCAACCCAGATGTAAAAGACCTGTTCGATTTCAAATTCGAAGATTTTACCCTCGACAATTACCAGCACCATGCTACTATAAGTGCGCCTGTGGCGGTGTGATGGGATGCTCAGTATAGTAGTTTGTTATTGTGTGAAGTTGAGGCCGAGTATCTCTGTGTGTGGCTTCTGTGTGTTAGCGAGGACTCGGGCTCAACTCGCGAGGGGATTGATCACCTTGAATCTTTTTGAAGCAACACTGAAACAATAAAATGAAATAGTGCGCTATCGGCTTCAGTGCCTTGATTCTGGCGAATCCCGCGAAAAATCGGAGACTAGCCTGGGACGCTAGATTCATAGAAAATCAGTACGTTTGATCCAGATGATAAAACCCAACTATATTAATTTAGGACTATCAACCCCAATGGGTCCGCGACTAAGAGTTCTTGTGGAAGAGCAATTAATTGACGACTTATGCAATTACGGTATTGAAAATTTTCCTATAAAATTTGACTGGTCGAAAAGTTGTATTGAGGGACATGATGATGAATATTTAGATGGATATTTAGAAAATTATTCAGGAATTAAATTGTTCGACTTAAATGATGATATAATAGCTGAAGGTTGGATGGATTTTATTCACGTGCCAGATTTCTTCCTTGCATATTGGGACCATTTGGAGTTTTTAGATCCAAGATTTAGTAATGGGAAAATGCAGTTTGGAATTCCACCGCACATATGGCAAAAAATACCGGAGTCATTCAAGTTCAACTACGAAAAAGACCAAATGTAACTTTGGTTTGATATTTTTAAGTCGCGGCCGAGTCTCTCGAAGCGTGGCTTCTGTGTGTTAGCGAGGACTCGGGCGCATCTCGCGCTGGGTTATTCACTTGATATTGAGACATAGCACCTTAAGTGAGCTTCATTACCTTGATTCCGGCGAGTCCCGCGAAAAAGAGGAGACTCGCCGGGGACGCAAAAATTTAACTATAGTTGCCAGTTACTTTAAGTTCCAGAGTTCCACTGAGGTAGATCAATACAATGTTTGGCTGCAATCGTTAAGTAGTGGCGAACAGTCGACCGGTGGTAAGAATCACACAGCCTCCACCTGCACCGTCAGGTCTTTTTAGTGAGCACAATGGTACAAATCCCGAACCGAATTTTAGAATACTTTAAATTATTATTGTAATTTGCGCACCTATTGAGTATTTTACTTTTATTGGATTCATTTAGGATTGTTCAGTAATGCGCGGTAGATTTTTTTCAATAAAATATTCAAATGGGTTCAGTTCATATCTATCAATTGGACTTCCATACAACAGTGGTGCTGTGTTTTTATAAAGTTCCTTATGAATAAAATTGTACTATTGGTACAAACTTTGTTACTCTACTCTGGGAAAGTAAAAAAATATAATATT
>CAIUZK010000242.1 GCA_903903635.1 uncultured Bacteroidota bacterium | reverse complement strand
CGTTGAGGTTCTTCACGACTATCTAATGACGTCTCGTTGTCCGCTTACTATGACCTCGGCAGTTCTGCCAGTACCCGATGACATCTTTAACTCTGCCACCAGTTTGCCGCTTTACCACTATCTCGTAGTGCCGCCAACATTACCCGCAGATCTCTCAGGGTAAGGATATACGCTTTCCGTTCATGTAGCCACTGCATTTACGTAGTTATACTTCGTACAGTAAAGGGCTTTTGTTTCTTTTGCAACATCACCCATATAACCCCGCCTTGTATGCAGTTTCTGTCCGTTGGCCCGAATCCCGTATGCTTACGGGACCGCCAGCTTCTTTCATATTCCCACTCGCAAAGGACACCCTTGCTCTTGGCTAATACTCCCTACTGTAAAACGTATTCGGGACTTTCACCCTATAGCTTATATCCATGCCTGACACACCAAAAAAATGCCCCGGATATACCGGGGCATCAAAAATTATATATCTAATATTTTAGAGTTGATCGTAAATCGGAGCATCAACACTTCTGTAAACACCGAAGTACTGGTAAGTTTTACTGTGATATCCCTTCTTCAGGTATACATCTGTATCGATATCATCAGCAATAGTGATCCATGCATGACGTTTGCTCAACAACCAGCGATAAACACAAACTGTGTTAGCGCCACGGCGTGTTAATGCATAGTATTGAAGGTGTTTCTGAGTATAGCCGTTTTTCAACATCTGGTCATCAGTAAATTCATCTTCAGCAACACTGATGTGCGCCCTGCTCACCGGATTGCTCCAGCCATTAACCGCAACACGTCCTGGCCCGGGATTGCGATAGGCAAAGAATATAACAGTTTTATCTGTCCATCCCCAGTTAATTAACTGTCCGTCCTGATATTCGCCGTCTACAACAGTACAATATTGCTGATCTTCCGGAATAAACCAGCGGAAAACCCGAACAAGATCGTCTTGCGCAAAGCTTTTATTTCCAAATAATAACGCTGCTAACACAGTTGTAACTACAATGATGGTTCTTTTCATGTTTGGTCTCATTTTCAAAATTGCACCCAAAATACATAAAAATTTCGTTGCCTTGCAAATTATTAACCTAAATTTTTTTTTTCTTCCTTTGAAAATCAACGCGAATTTTGGCTAAAAGCATTATACAGAGCGGCTTTCAGGCATTATTCGTTCATTTTTCTGATTGCCCATATTAATCTAAAGTTTTAATGAGAAAGTCGGTTTTATGCTAATTACCGTAAATCCTGTCCCTGTTGCCTGTTGCCAAATGACTTAGTTTGAGTTAGCCATTGGAACGTGTAAAATACAAATTCATTACGATTTCACAGGCCCTTTTATCGCCCCGCTGTTTATTAAACATTCTGCGGGGCCGGCCAAATTGAATCACTTTCACAAAGCGGAACCGCAATAAAAGGTTTATATCCTTTACCCGTTTTTCTGAAACCCCGGTCCCGTAGCAATAATGTTGCAAAATAGCTTCGATTGTGAAAGACCAAACACTTATCATATCTGTTCAGTTTTAATAAATTATCTTACCAGAAAACCCACCCACGTTCACTAATCCATATTCATATTATTAAAAACCACCACTATTACTACTGCGAATGAAATAAATGCACTAAATATCATATTTATAAATCACTTATAGTTGTTCAAATCCCACCTTTGCCGTAACTTCGCAAACCTTTTGCCAACTTGGCAGTTGAAATAAATTTGCATGAGTTTTGATAGGCTAAAAAGGGAGCAGTTATCGGGATCTGAAAGATCGGGTTGCGGCAACTGTATTTTTGATTCAAACTTTAAACTTTCGACTTTATAAAATGATTGGATTTCTTTCTAAAATATTTGGTGGCAGCAAGTCTGATAAGGATGTTAAGAAAATACAGCCACTTGTTACGGAGATCAACCGGTTCTATAATGAGTATCAGTCGTTATCAAACGACCAGCTTCGTAATAAAACACAGGAATTCCGTAGCCGCATTATGGCGCACCTTACCGATATAGATAAACAAATCGCCGCAAAAAAAGCTGAAGCAGATACAGATAATGCTGATGACATTCAGGCGCGCGAGGACATATATAATGAGGTAGATAAGCTGATTAAAAAAAGGGACGAACAGATAGAAGAAGTGCTTCGCATTATTCTGCCTGAAGCCTTTGCCGTGGTTAAAGAAACAGCCCACCGCTTTAAAGACAACCAGGAAATGGTTGCCACAGCTACCGACCTTGACAGGGAACTTGCAACAGACAAAGCACATATCAGGATTGAAGGTGATAAATCCATTTTCATGAATACCTGGGATGCAGCCGGCATACAGGTGACCTGGAATATGGTGCATTATGATGTGCAGTTGATAGGAGGTATTACATTGCATGAAGGTAAAATATCGGAGATGGCAACGGGTGAAGGTAAAACGCTTGTTTCTACCCTACCCGCCTACCTGAACGCCCTTGCAGGTGAAGGAGTGCATATCGTAACTGTAAATGATTACCTGGCACGACGTGACCAGGAATGGAATGGCCCGTTGTTTGAATGGCTGGGATTAACTACCGACTGTATTGATAAGCATGAGCCAAATTCGCACCCAAGAAGACTGGCCTATCTTGCCGATATTACATATGGCACCAACAATGAATTCGGCTTCGATTACCTGCGCGACAACATGGTGCATCATCCTGAAGAAATGGTGCAACGCAAGCATCATTACGCGATGGTGGATGAGGTAGATAGTGTACTTGTGGATGATGCCCGTACACCACTTATCATCTCCGGTCCGATTCCCAAAGGTGATGAGCAACAGTTTCATGCACTGAAACCAAGGATAGAAAAATTGCTTGAGGCACAGAGGAAGATAACCAACCAAAGCCTTACTGAAGCCAAAAAGCTTATTTCCGAAGGGAAATCAGATAAAGAAACCGGTGGATTATTCCTTTATCGTGCTTACAGGGGATTGCCTAAAAACAGCGCCCTTATCAAGTACCTGAGTGAGGAAGGCAACAAACAAATAGTTCAGAAAGCAGAGAACCACTATATAGGTGAGCAGCAACGCAATATGCCTAAAGTTGATTCGGAATTGTATTTTGCAATAGACGAAAAAAACAACAGTGTTGACCTGACCGAAAAAGGAATTGCCCTTATCACAGGTTCGGGCGAAGACCCCAACTTCTTTATACTGCCAGACATTGGCAGCGAGATAGCCGAAATTGAAAAAATGGGAGGCACTCCTGAAGAAAAGCTGCAACGTAAAGATGCGCTGGTACAGGATTACGCCATTAAAGCCGACCGTATCCACTCGGTACAGCAATTGCTCAAAGCCTATACACTTTTCGATAAGGATATCGAGTATGTGGTGATGGAAGGCAAGGTAAAAATCGTGGATGAGCAAACCGGACGTATATTGGACGGACGCCGCTACAGCGACGGATTGCACCAGGCCATTGAGGCGAAGGAAAATGTGCAGGTAGAAGCCGCGACACAAACCTTTGCGACTGTTACGCTGCAAAATTACTTCCGTATGTTTCACAAGCTGGCCGGTATGACCGGTACCGCCGAAACAGAAGCAGGTGAGTTCTGGCAGATCTACAAGCTGGATGTGGTTACCATACCTACCAATCTTCCGGTTACCAGAAAGGATCAGCAGGACCTGGTTTATAAAACCAAGCGCGAAAAATATAAAGCGGCGATTGATGAGATAGAAGCTTTGCGCGCAATAGGCCGGCCGGTTCTGGTGGGTACTACATCGGTGGAGGTATCTGAATTGCTCAGCCGTATGCTGCAGCAGAAAAAAATACCGCATAATGTACTGAATGCAAAACAACATGCACGTGAGGCGCAGATAGTATCGGAAGCAGGACTTGCAGGCGCTATAACCATTGCCACCAACATGGCTGGCCGTGGTACCGATATCAAGCTCGGGCCGGGCGTAAAAGCAGCAGGCGGGTTGGCCATTATAGGTACCGAGCGCCATGAAAGTCGTCGTGTAGACCGCCAGTTGCGTGGTCGTGCGGGCAGGCAGGGAGATCCGGGTAGTTCGCAGTTTTTCGTTTCACTTGAAGATGATCTGATGCGCCTGTTCGGTTCAGAGCGGATTGCATCGCTTATGGATAAAATGGGTCATAAGGATGGCGAAGTGCTGCAGCATAGCATGATCTCCAAATCTATAGAACGCGCACAACGTAAAGTAGAGGAGAACAACTTCGGCATGCGTAAAAACCTGCTGGAGTATGATGATGTAATGAATGCTCAACGCGACGTAATTTACAAACGCCGCCGTCACGCCTTGTTTGGCGACAGGCTTGCTATAGACCTGGATAATGCCATGTATGCTGTGGCTCTGGGCCTTGCAGAAACTTATGTTGCCAAAAAAGATCTTGCTGCATTTAAACTGGAGGTATTAAAACACCTCGTCATTGAACTGGATATAAACGAGGAAGAGCTTACCAAGGCGGATGCCAATACCATAGGCAACATTCTCTACCACCAGGTTAAGGATTTCTACAACCGTAAGATGCATGCCATACGCGAACATATGGCGCCTATACTGGCACAGATATACCAGGAAAACGGTGACAAAATTGAAAATATAGTAGTGCCGTTTACCGATGGCGTGCGCGGCATGCAGATATATGTTCAGCTTAAGGAAGCGGTGGAACATGATGGCTTACCGGTGATACAGACATTGGAGAAAAACATTACGCTGGCAATGATAGATGATGCATGGAAAAATCATCTGCGCGCCATGGATGACCTCCGTACATCGGTACGCATGGCATCGTATGAGCAGAAGGATCCGTTGCTGATCTATAAGTTTGAAGCCTTCAACCTGTTTAAGGCCATGATGCTGGAGACTAACAAGCTGATCATCTCGTTCCTGCTTCGTTCAGGTATTCCGGCACAGGAAGCTCCGCCACAGGCAGCACGCAGGCCCGAACCGACAACCGACATGAGCAGGATGCATGTGAATAAGGCCCAGATAGATGCAAGGGGACAGGATTATGCGGCTAATGAAGAAGACTATTATACCGAGCCAGGCGAACAAGGCCCACCGCCACCAAAAAGGGCGCCGGTGCAGGCAGGACCCAAGATAGGGCGCAATGATCTATGCCCATGCGGCAGTGGCAAGAAATACAAAGCATGCCATGGCAGAGGACTGAATTAATTTATTACAGGATTATATTTTTTGAAGAACGCCTCCGGTTTGGGGGCGTTTTTGTTGGGTGCAAGAAATCAATATTTGTCTAGATTACTAACATATCCCCATTTTTATACGCCTAATGTATTAAATTGTATCTTGCTGTAATCTTAAAATGCATTCCTATGAAAAAAATTCTGCCCTTTTTATTATTGATCTGTGGTTTTGTGGCAAACGCATCGACGAGCATAACCACACCTACTGTTTCCGGCCACTGGACATTGGCGGGTTCGCCTTACAATATTTACAATAATATTTTAATACCCTCCGGAAGTACACTTACAGTTGATCCCGGTGTGTCTGTTGTATTTTATGGTCCGTACAAACTGAGTGTCAGCGGGGATCTCATTGCTACCGGCACAGCCGCCCAGCAAATAAATTTTACAGTACATGACACTACTGGATACTCTGTCGATAACAGCACATCCAATGGCGGCTGGTACGGCATTTCCTACCAGTGGGCTACAGCTACAGACACTTCCAGCCTTCAATACTGTAATATTTCCTACATAAAGCTGGACTCAGCAGGTTACGTTGCAGGAAATTACGGCGCCATTTACACTTTGCGAACCTTAGTTATAAAAAACTGCAGTGTTTTTAAATGCCGATCATTTGGTCCATATCCAATCGACATAATTCGCTACGACTATTTTTCGATAGGCCTGAAAGAATTAAATAGCTGCAGCATTCATGACAACAGCAGCCCGAACGGGCATATTTTCTTTTCAGGAAATTCAGTTGGTTGCATTACAAATATCCACAACTGCACTTTCAACAATAATAATTCTATTAGTACAATTTATGTTAGCGCCATCAGCCCTTTACTATTCGATCATAATGAAATGTATCAGAATCAGGCAATCTCCTCATCAAGTGCGTCAGGCATTTTGACAATAATAGGTAATGCTAAAATCAGGTACAACAAAATTCATGATAATGCGTGCCAGAAAGATGCTGCTATAGTGTGCATGTATGGTTTTGTTGATATTATCGGCAATATGATTACCAATAACCAGAGCTTATCCTCATCGGGTTGCGGCATACTTGATGGAGGCGGTGCCCTTGATCTGATGGGCGATGTCAGTACACCCGGAGACAGTATCCTTTTTACAATAAAAGACAATATAATAGCCAATAATTACTCTGCGATGGAAGGTGGAGCCATAAAAATAAACCATGCCAATGCTACCATAACCAATAATCAGATAATCAATAATAGTTCCAATTCCGGCGGTGGATTATACATTGTGAATGATCCAGGCAATTTCATTATCAGGAACAACATTTTCTTTGGAAATACAGAAGGGGCTTATACATCGGCTGCTTCATGTAATGTAAAGGCTATAACTAACTATGCCCGATTTGATTACACTCATAACTGGATAGAAAATTTCACCAATCATGAACTATACCTGCCAGGCATAGGAAATACACTTTTGGGAGATACCACAACAAATATAATAGGCACCAATCCCGGATTATTTGCACCTACGCTTACCTCCAGTGTAACTGAGAGTGCTCTCCTGTCTAATTTTGGATTATTGGCCTCATCACCATGTATAAACAGGGGAGACACAGCAGGTATCGGCGCAGACCCTGTAGATTATTATGGACATGTGCGCATTTCAGGAAGCACCATTGATATTGGCGCATGCGAATGGCAAAGCACTTTAGGCATCATTGGCAGTGTACCTGATTTGCTGCTGAACGTGTACCCGAATCCTGCAACCAATACCCTATTTATCTCCACACCAAAAAACAATGGCACAATTGCGCTATTGGATTTATCAGGCAGGAAAATGGCCGAAAAAAATGTAAGCAATACCATTACCACAATCGATATACAAATGCTCCCGCGTGGTATTTATTTCGCAGTCTGGAATGATGGCAATGGAGAAAAAGCGGTGCAGAAGGTGGTGGTGGAGTAAAAGTTTGAGAAACGACCAGGCTATATTTATGTGCTATACTTCAAGCGGCATAGTTTAGTGCATTTTGTGTATCAAAGAACTGGAACTTTAGGCTAAGCAGACTTTTAATATCGTCTTTATATTTTTGATTTATCGTTGTCTGAAAGAAGGTGGTTATGGCTTGATGGAATTTGG
>CAIUZK010000241.1 GCA_903903635.1 uncultured Bacteroidota bacterium | reverse complement strand
CCAAATTCCATCAAGCCATAACCACCTTCTTTCAGACAACGATAAATCAAAAATATAAAGACGATATTAAAAGTCTGCTTAGCCTAAAGTTCCAGTTCTTTGATACACAAAATGCACTAAACTATGCCGCTTGAAGTATAGTAATATCAAGCGCCACACCATACAATCCTAAGGTGTTTCCTTCATTATTAAATTCAAAAATCCATTGAGTAAGTATATACCTTACAACCCCATCTCTTCTGATGATGCGGTGGTAAATTCTTTTATTAGTCCGAGTGGCCTCTGCCGCTTTAACTAATTCCATTGTTAGCTGAAGGTCATCTGGATGAATAAAAGACACCCATGATTCAAAGGACTGAATATTATCATTCGGTAATAAGCCGTAAATCCTGCATGTTTCTTCAGACCAGACGGCGATGCCACTAGGATAATCCATATTCCAGTGTCCCAGATGCGCTATCTCCTGAGCCTGATTTAATCGTAGCTCACTTTGCTTCAGCTTATGTTCTGTCTGGACCCGGAGTTTTTCGTTTTCAATAGCATCTAATTTGAACGAAATATCATTAACTATATTTTCGAGTAATTCGATTTCAGCACTATCAAAAAAATTGGTTTCTGAAGAATACAAGGTTAAGGAATAAGTTACTTCCCCGGTTTTTATTATTGGTAATGCAATACCGGATTTATAGCCACGGCTTAGTGCTTTTTCTTTCCAGAGTTCCATTTTAGGGTCGTTTGCAATATCATTGGTAATCATACTTTTTCCTTCACGTAATGCCATTCCCAGAGGCCCGTTCCCTTCAGGTTTTTCCTCAATTGAAAAAACATTTATCTTAGTAAGATAACCACGTTCTTCGCCTGCAAACGCCAACGGAATTACTTCGTTTATATTTCTATCTATTGAGCCGATCCATACCATTCTGAATTTTCCGGTATGTATGGCAATGTTACAGATTTCGGTAAACAATGTATCTTCATCGATTTCACGGACAATTGTTTGACTCACACGGCTGATGAAAGCATATAGCCTGTTGGAGCGGTGAATTTTCTCTTCCGCTAATTTTCTTTCTGTGATATCGCGAAAATTAGTTACTATCCCATTTATCTCAGAATCATTAAGCCTGTTTGTGATACTGGATTCTATCCAACGCCATGAGCCGTTCTTATGTTTTTTACGACTAACATAACCTTGAACCGGCACTCCCGGATTTTCCAAAACCTTCCGCAATATTTCTGCACCAGATGATATGTCGTCAGGATGAACCATAAATACAGGATCGAATTGCATGAATTCTATATCAGTGTATCCCAGTACATTTACGATGGAAGGTGATATGTATAAAATTTCTCCCCTTGCAGACTGAATTGCAACTCCGTCAGCACTGTTTTCAATGAGTGAACGGAATCTATACTCGCTGCTTTTCAGTTTTTCCTCTGCTATTTTTTTCCTCGTAATGTCATGAGAAAAACAGGCAGTCCCGATAACTACACCCTCAGTCCTGATGGGATAAAAAGAAATCTCAGACCATTTTTCAAAAGGAGTATTCGTACATTCAAACACTGAAAAGTTTTCCCCTGCAAAAGCCCGGTCATAATATTGTTTGTATTTATTTATCAATTCCGTGTGGACCGGGTACTCAAGTACATTACCTCTTATGCGAATTTCTTTTCCTGTTGAAAGCCTGACGGATTCATCAAAACTGTCATTTGATGTTATCAGCTGATAATTTCTATCTACACTCCAAATGGGGTCTGGAGTATTATTAATCAAAGCAAAAAGATTGCTGTGATCAAATTCATCCTGTTTTTTGCTATCTGTAAAGTCGCGGCTAATAATAGAAAATCCGGTTGTATTGTTGTCATTATCAGAAAGTGGCACAAGCAAAGTATCTCTCCAAAATTTGGTTCCGTCTTTTCTCACGCTCCATCCCAAATATGTCGCTTTGCCATTTTCTTTGGCAATTTGTAATAAGTATTCGGGTAACAACTTTTTTTGATCTTCTTCAGTATAAAAAATTCTGAAATTTTTTCCAATAGCTTCTGTTGCCAGGTATCCTTTCAATTTTTCAGCACCTATATTCCAGTTTCTAATGTTCCCTTTTTCATCCAACAAGATGAAAGCATATTCGTCAATTTGGTCCATCATGCACTGAAGAAGACCCTTTCTACAAAAATTCCTCATTGCATTGACTTGATTTTTTCAAAAAAAATAATTCCGGTAAACAAGATAAGACTTTTTTGCCAAATTGCAGTGGATGTGTTTTATTATAAATGTGTATTTGCATTGATGAGATATAACTGTCCTTTTATTAGTTCCTGTTTCTTAAGTTTTAAGTATTAAGGCACATGAAACCTGGATAGAAACGTGAGCTAAAATTACATCTTATTATCCGCACTTATACCTCATTTAAAAGCATCCATACCTAAAGAATCTTTAAATAATATCAGAGGAAATTACAATAAATTTGTCCTGCCGCCGTTAGTTTAGCAAACATTATTTATATGAAGGGTGTCTTGTTCTTACTGATTATTTTTAGCTTGGCTTCGTGCAAGAAGAATAAACATGTGTGGTGCGACTGCATAGGCACTAGCCAGAATGTGAGCTTTGATTATGGCTATCAGAAAGATCCGTCAGCAGCAGCCAACCAGGTACGTTGCGATTCTGACGGAGTTCATCACGGGTATGATACCTGCCTGGTTCAGATTCTTAGCAATTAGCCTTTTCAAGGTTTATTATTGCAGACATAGGGCGTGGTCATTGCCTAAGAACGATGATTAAATAACTCCCGCCATCAAAAACAATAGAAATATCTTCAGTTTTAGTATTATAAGGCCTACCAGGAAATTAACCCACTAACATGAAACTATCTGCCACTGTAACCGGCAACGCATGATTATTATCATACTTTTATTGATCAGAAAGTCGGTGCTTTGCAACTGAATTGAAAGCATAAGATACAAAAAGGTGATCAGGTGCTTTATTTTAAGGCAATAAAATCAGAAGCAATGGCAGAATTAAATAAAGATGAGGTTTTTGCAAGGAATGAAAGGGTTCCGATAAAAAGGCTTGTATCAAAAAGGGATATAGGAATCGAAGCTTTTGAGCTGGATAATGGCAACCTGATGCTTGAGGCAACCTTGCTTGACCCTTATCACCTCATACGGCTGAATATCCATATTGACCCTCATACCAAAACAATTGTACACGCCAAAAGTGAGTTTGCCAGCCATCCGCATGCAGCATGCCCCATGGTAGCCAAAAAGGCTAAGCAACTTATAGGCATGAAAATCGAAAGAGGCATCTCTAAGATGATACTGCAAAAAATAGGCGGCAGCGAGGGATGTGTTCACCTGCGTGAGCTTACACTCGAAACCATCAACTTTGCAGCCACTACACTCATTGGTTTTGATGAGGGTTTTGGACTAATGAGCCGCGACTTTAATATCCTGGACGAAAAAGAGCGCTTCGAAATTTCGAGGCACGTGCTCAACAATACCTGCTTAATTTATAAGCAAGACCTTACCTGATATACCGTTGGTATGCTTATAATGAGAAGGTAAAAGTTAAAGCCCATCAATCCAACAGATACTTATCTCCTTCGGGCAGCAGGTCAAGATCTACATCCATACCCGCAATACCTTCTATGGCTCCCTTGAAATGAGCGGCATTCAGCAGTACTTTGTCCAGTTGTTTTTCACGGGCTTTCCACATTTTTTCCATCTGGTCGCGCTCCCGCTGAATGGACATCTTCATGCCCATAAAGCCTTCACGTATAGCCTTCCATTGCTCCGAAAATTCGGAACCCACAAAGTAGTTATACAGCAGGGTCATTTTATCGCCTTTATTTTCCTGGCTCTTCGATGCGTTATACACTTTTATCACAAGGTCGCGGAGCACATGGACCAATGATCTGGCCTCACCAAACGTACAGATCCAAATACCATTTCGTTCACCGAATGCAGCCATGTCTTTTGGCATGGCCTGGGTAACTATTACTGCCACATCGGCCTTGAGCACCCGCATATCTGCCTTAAGCTTTTCCACCCACTCCTCACTGAAATCCTTGGTTCGCTTACTCTCAAAAATGATCTTACCACACTCCTGCCCAAAGCTGTTGCGCACGGTCTGAATACAATCAGCGCCACGCACACCCTTGCCAACCTCACTCACTAAATCAAATGGGAAGGAGTAGCGCAATAATTGCTCCAGTTCCAGTTCCTGCACCTCGCCCTGCAACTGCATAGATACCTGCTCACTCTTGCGCTTCATTTCTTCCACCAGCTTTCGCTGGTCTTCCAGTTGCTTATCCTTTTCTTTAAGCCTCATCTGAAATTCAGTTTCCTTCAGCTTGTTTTTCTCCTCTTCCTCCCTCTTTATTATTTCCGATAGTTTATTGCGCTCGTCCAGCATTTTACGTTGCATCTCCAGTTCCAGTTCCTGCTCACGGGTCTTCAGGTCCTGCATTTTTTTCAGAAAATCCATTTCCTTTTCCCTGGCCTCAGTCAGTTTGGCTTCATTGGTTTTATTGGCATCTTCCAGAAGGCGTAGTTTATGCTCGAAGTCGGCTCCTACCTTTACCGCCAGTTCTTTTCTTAAAGCCACTTCCATAGCTTTCTTCTCCTCATCCGCCTTTTTATTCAGTTCCTGCTGCTGTTGCTGCCACTGCTTTTCTTTTTCCTGTTGCTGCTGCAGTAAAAGTTGTTTTTCCTTTTTGAATTGGTCATCCTTCTGCTTCTCAATATCAGCCAGTTGTTGCTCCTTCAGGCGCATCTGTTCATCTTTCTGCCTGGCAAGGTCGGTCCATTTCTGATTGTATTCCCTGGTCAGCTCATCTTTTATGGATTGGGCAATGGCCGCTTCCGGCTCAAACTGGTTTTTGCAATTGGGACAAATAACTATCATACAATTCTATGATTTATACTTTTGGGGAAGATACGAAGTTCTGATTAATTGGTTGTTTTTACTAAGGATTGATCATCTAAAAAATGCTTATTATGTGCATATCACGTACTGAAATTTTCCTTACCTTTATATAAAGCAAAAATTATGCTTGAAACATTTCATATCCGGATTAAAAAAGATTACGCAACAGCCATTATCAAAGACCTTGAAAAAATGGATGCTGTGGAGTTGCTTTATGAGAATAGCATTCCGGAGTGGCATATGCAGGTCGTAACTGAACGTCTGAATGAGTATAAATCAAACCCCTCCCTGGCGCTTGATTTTGATACAGCAATAGATGAAATTGAAAATGAAATCTGATGTACAGGTCAATTATTCTTTCAGCCGCAAAAAATGATATAAAAGAAGCTGCCCACTGGTATGAGCAACAACAAACAGGGCTCGGCAAAAAATTAACAAGGGAGGTACGAAAAAAATTCAGACAATTAAGCAAAACCCTTTTGCGTATTCAATTGGATACGCAGTTGTCCGTACCGTAAACTTAGATATTTTTCCTTTCCTGATTCATTTTGTTGTAAACGAAAAAAGCATACTTGTATCAGCAGTATTACACACAAGCCGGGATCCAAAAATATGGAATGACCGTGGCAATCAAGACCATTAAATGAGGTAGCATAATTTTTTGGAGCGTTTTTTTCTTCATAAACGACAACCATCCATCCCATTATAATGGTTTTAGCTATTTTTTTGTACTTTTCACCACTCATGCGCAAAGGGATATTTATATTTCTTTACTGTTTATCTACCTGCATTGTTGTTTCTGCCCAAATGAACAAAAAGGCGGGGCGGTATTTCAATGCCTCGGTTGTACTCAAATCGAAGAAGGAAAGCGATAAAGCATGCGAGGCCATGGAACTGGCTATTAAGAAAGCGCCCACTACACCCGATGGTTACAGCATGCTGGGACAGTGGTATTACGAAGCACATCGGTTTGCTGATGCGGTAAGGGTTTTCAGGCAGGCATCTTCTCAATGCCGGAATGGCGCCAGCAGATTTGCCAAGCCCCTGGCACGTAGCCTGCTTGCCTCAGGTCAGGCAGATAATGCGCTGCAGTTGATCAATATTTATGCCACTATCTCCGACAGCGCTGAATGGAACCATATGCGTTTACAGGCCCTTTTTGTAAGGGAAGCCATGATAAATGCCAGCCCGGATAAACCGGTAAACCTGGGCCCACGTATAAATAGTGAAGATCCTGAATTGTTCCCGTCTATGGCGGTAGATAGCCAGAACCTGTTCTTTACCCGTCGGGTCAACAATATGGACGAAGACCTGTTTCGTGCCAAACTCGACTCCTGCGGCGGATGGCTCTATGCCCGTAATATAGGCGACCCTCCCAATACGCCCAATCAGGAATCATCGCAGTTTATCTCAGCAGATGGACATTACCTCTTCTTTACCCGCTGCGAAAACCAGAGTGAAGACGGATGGACACAGGGAGGCTGCGATCTGTATATGACCTACCGTGTGGCCAATGACAGCGAATGGACACAACCGCAGGCTTTTGGCGCAACCATAAATACACCAGCTTACGAGGGCATGCCTTCCCTCTCTCCCGATAACCGCGAGCTCTACTTTGTAAGCGACCGTGCAGGTGGTTATGGCGGCTATGATATCTGGATATCACGGTTCGAAGATGGATTGTGGCAAATGCCGGTAAATGCAGGACCAACTATCAATACACCGGGCAATGAAATTGCGCCCTATATGAATGCCGACAACCAGACCCTTTATTTCACCAGCGATGGCTGGCCGGGCATGGGTGGCACCGACATCTTCATGAGTCATAAGATCAACGACAGCAATTATACCAAGGCAAGAAACCTGGGATACCCCATTAATACGGCCCACGATGAGAAAAGTGAATGTGTAACACTCGATGGCAAGAAACTGTATTTCGCCTCCGACCGCGAAGGCCCTGCAGGCAACTACGACATTTACGAAGTTCCGCTACCAGGTAATCTGAAACCAATACCGGTAAGCTACATATATGGCGTGGTATACGACAGTATTTCAAAGCTCAGGCTCAACTACGCCATGATCTATATTTGCAATGCCAAAACAGGAGATACGCTTTACCAGTTTCCCAGCAACAGGGGCGATGCCAGTTTCCTCATTACTCTTCACCTCAACAGGACCTATGCCATACATGCATGGCACGTGAGCTATACCAGTGTTAGCGACACATTCGAATTCGACAAGCAATACCTTACCGACCCGATGGTACATAACATAGCGATGATTCCTGCTGATTATGTACCCCCATCTCCTGAAGACACCCAAAAAGTAGTTACCGACAGCCTGCTTGCCACGCTGCACTTCGATGTCAACAAGGTTGAATTATCTGATTCAGACAAGATCAATATCCGGAATGTAATTGTACCCTATATCGCCGACAAAAGTTACAAATTTCAGGTAAATGCCTATACCGATAATACCGGCACACCTATGATCAATGAACAGCTTAGTTCCCAACGTGCCCGCCAGGTATCGAAGCAGATCATCTCACTTGGTATTTCCGAAAAAAGTATTATCGCCAAAGGCTGGGGCGAAGCAAAAATGATTACTACCAACGATACTGAAGAAGGCCGCCGGATGAACCGCAGAGTGGAGTTAACTATCAGTAAGTAGCGCATTGCCGGCAATATTTTTCATCCACTTATCAAAACACTAACATGCTCGATTTTTCAAACACCTCGCTTAATAAAATAATCATCCACCGTGTAGGAAACAAATCCCTGGATGAGGGCTATAAACTATCTGATAAAACTATAGACCTGCAGCACCAGCCCGATCTGGCACAGATACTCACCGGCTTTTTCCTGAAACCATTTGAGCAGGTTCCATTCTATAATTTCTACCACGTTACTAATATAGAACTCAACGAAGTATATACCATTGCCGATAAGCTCTTCAGCAACCCGAAAGGATTTGTAAAAGACACCAAGGAACTGGGCCGTATACTGTATGAATATTCGGTTCATCCAAAGATCAAAAATGGCGAACTTTATATAACCTACTTTAAAAACTGCCTATTCGACAACAAAGAAGTTGATGCAATTGGTATTTTTAAATCGGAGAACAAAGACACCTTCCTGAAACTGGAATTTGACGGCAGTGATTACCAGGTAGGCTATGAAGACGGGGTGAATATCAACAAGCTGGATAAGGGTTGTATCATACTCAATACCCAGAAAGAAAACGGCTACGTTGTGGCTATGGTCGATAATATAAGCAGAGGAGCTGAGGCCCAATACTGGAAGGATGAATTTCTTAAACTTCGCCCATCCAACGACAATTATCATTCGACCCAACACTATCTTGATGCCTGCAAAAACTTCGTAACCACCCAACTGGAGCAGGAGTATGAGGTGAACAAAACCGACAAAATAAGTTATCTGAATAAAACCGTAGACTACTTCAAAAAGAATGAAGCATTTGATGAGGACGAATTCCTGGAAACAGTTTTTGAGGATAAGGAAGTGATCAAATCATTTACAAAGTATAAAGAAGAATACCTGCTGGATACCGGCATAGAACTGGAAGATAGTTTTGAGATCTCGGGCAGTGCCGTTAAGAAGCAGGCACGTGTGTTTAAGAGCGTATTGAAGCTGGATAAAAATTTCCACGTCTACATTCATGGAGATAAAAGCCTTATAGAAAAAGGTTATGATGCCAAGGTAGGAAAGAACTATTACAAGATCTATTTTGATGAAGAGAACTAGCGCAACATATACTCTCATCCTTAGATAAATTACTTCTGCACCAACCTGAAATCCTCGCGCAGCAGCGCATATATGGTCATGTCGAAATGTTGCTCATTCCAGTGCATCCATTGCCTTAATATACCCTCCTTCTTAAATCCACACTTTACCAATGCCCGCTCCGAGGCGCTGTTTCCTGCCATTACTTCGGCCTCTATCCTGTTCACTTCCAGTTTATCAAAACCATAAGCAGCAACAGCCATAATGGCTTCACTTATCAGTCCCTTGTTCCAGTAAGCAGGCAGAAGGTCATAACCTATATTCGAACGATGGTTCCGGGTAAAATTATTAAAGCCAGTGGTACCAATAATTTTAGCTGATCCCTTTAAACGGATACCCCACCTTATACCCAATTTATCGGCAAACCGTTGCCGAAATCTTTCAATTATCGCCTGTGCATCTTCCTCTATAGCCAGAGGCAAAAGATTGTAAAACCGAACCACCTCCGGATGGGAGAATAATTCAAAGATGTCGGGCGCATTTGTATCAGTTATCTCAGCCAGCTCCAGTCGTTCGGTACTCAGTACCGGGAATTCAAGTGGTCCTTCCATTCTATAGGTTTATCAATAACCAACTGTTATTATAAAGTGAGTTTATTTGCTGACATCCGATTTATCTATCCATAGGCGCAAGGGGAGTTTGCCGGTGCCTAATACATTGACTACAACTTTAGCTTCTTCAGCGCTGAAGCAACCCATCATTTGCATTTTACCCGATGTTATTTCACTTTCCACACGGGGACAGGTAAATACCGTACCATCAAAGATAACAGCGATATACTTACCAATATTGCTCCTGGTCATCTGGCGCCAGGCTATGCTGCCACTGGTATTCATCTCCATATCCACAGCAGGCAGCTTAGCGAGATTGTCTGTACTTATGCCGGCCTTAGTGATACACCTGCCATCTACTACATGTAATCCCGTGCTTACTGTCTTTACTAAATACAACTGAAAAACACTTTCAGAAGCCGGTTTATGGCTGAAAAAGATCCGGGTATTGGCAGGGATTACATTCTTTACTGCCTGGCTGGATAAGCTTTTTCGCAGTTTGGCGGTATCTTTTGCCATTACAAATCCGGCTACAGGTCCGGCGACCAATTCTTCATGCTGCACATTAGGACTTACCATTGCGAATAAAGGATATTTGGTCATCATCGCCTTCATTTTCGCATCCGCCTCTTTAGCTTCAGCATCCGGGTTGCGTTTTTTTCCTACATAACCTGAAAGACTACCTGTGTCGGAAGATGTCGATTTTGATTCCGGCTCATTAACATTCTTCTCTTCTATAACCGGTTCAACCGATGCTGGCAGACAGGCAGCCATAGCAACATTGATGCGCTGAAGAATGGGGAATGCCTCAGCGTTGGAATAAGTCTCCAGGAAACGCAGATCGCCTGTTGTAAAAAGGCTCATAGAGACCTCATTAAATAGCTTCTCCCCTTTAAACGAAACCATGATCAATTGCTTATCCTTATCAAAAGAAACGCTGCTGTTGTCTGCAATTTTTTTAAGCCTGGCAGTTACGATTTCCACAGTTAGCTTCATTGCAACTTCAGCCTTGCCGGTTATCCTACTTATTACCTCTGCATTCGAGAGGTCGGGGGTAAATGACAGGTCGCCTGTTCCGGAAAATAAGCTTGCCAGTTTACTACCCGGATTCTCTTTTTCATAGATGGCTGCAAACATGGGTATAAATGGCTCATTCTTTATCATCCGGGCTTTTCCGGCATGCTCCAGCGCCGTATTGAGCGCTGCATTATCCGGATCGTTCGAGATATTTCGTATGTAGTCGGCAAGATCCGGGTCTACTACCATTGTCACTGTCTTTCCTGGATTACAGGCAGAAAAGGTCAGGAACAAAAAGCCGGAACATATCAGGATTAAAAAGGAAAAGATTCTTTTGAAAACAGGGGTAGCCATATGAAAAATTATAGAACAATATTACATAACAAAATGTTTATAGTCCATGATTTCCCGATTAAATCTAACTAAGCTATTACCTTCTCAATTCTTGCAGATAATTTATTGAGTTCATCCTGCAGCAAGGGATTATTGAAAGATTCAATCGCACTATCGGCAGCATACATCAGCAGGCACATAGCCATAAAATCCTGATCATCCTTACCGGCATAGTGAGTGCGCATTTCATTCACCTTCTGGTCGGCCACCTTAACGGCCTTGCGCACTGCCGATTCTTCCTCAGGCTTAATGCGCAATCTGTAACTGCGGCCGGCAAGCCATACGGTAATTAATAAGAGATTATCTTCCATTGCTCACTTTCTAGGTTTAAAGTTAAAACCAAAAAGGATATAATTCAAACTTACAGCGGATTAGCATTATTTACCTCAAGGGTATCAGGCACTTCAGCCTGCATGGCAGGCTTATGAAAAAGGGATTTCTGGAAAAACACCAGTATAATGACCCCAACCGAGATTGCGGCATCAGCCAGGTTAAATACAGGTTCGAAGAAAATAAAATTCTTCCCACCCCAAAACGGAACCCAACGGGGCATCCTTGTATCTATAATAGGGAAATACAGCATGTCCACCACTTTGCCCTGCAAAAACTTACCATATCCATGTCCGAAACTGGTGAGATGAGCCACAATAGTAGCATTATGGTTTTTAATCATGCTGCTCATATTATCGTAGTTACCGGAAAAACAGGAATAGGGACTGTCGGAAAAAATAAGCCCATAAAACATACTATCCAGCAGATTGCCTAGTGCCCCGGCAAGTATCAGAGAACCACAGATAATAGCGCCTTTGGCATAACCCTTTACCACCAGCTTCTTAAGCAGGAAGAACCCAAATATTACAGCCGCCAACCTGAATGTTGATAACAGCAATTTACCGGTTACCGACTCGCTTAGTTTAAGCCCATAGGCCATACCCTCATTTTCAATGAAATGCAACCTGAACCAGCCACCCATTATCCGCACATCATCACCATTAACGAAATTGGTCTTGATGTAGAACTTCAATGCCTGGTCGGCTATGATAATAAGTATTACAATTATTACTGCGTTACGGTACTTCAAAATATCAGTTTTATTTTCCGGATTGGCGGCAAAGATAATGCAATCATTATAACCTGTGCAGCCGTGGAATTATAATATATGAAACTTAACAATTATTTACTTACACAGGATTGGCAGATGCCGGTACCTGCTCATAAATCACCTCCAGCAATGTCTGCCCAATTGCCTTAAGTGTGCCCTTATCAATAATATCCATGGCATCAGCATGTGTATGCCAATGTGCCGCAAAAGGTTTTTCCGGATCAGGGGTAAGGCTGATGATATCAATTGTTTTTATGCCCGCAATCTTATTTACAGCAATATGGTCATCGGTAATATCCGGTGCGGCGGCATAGGGGAAAAATGAGGAGAAACCTGCATTACCCGCGGCCTTCCATACCTTTTGCTGTATATCACTTGCAAAGCGGGTTGAAAAACCCTCCATAGGGAATGCAGCCCCTCTGCCTCCCACCATATCCAGCAGTATGCCAAAGTCGGCCTTATAACCCGGCACATGCGGATGACGTGCCCAGTATTGAGTACCCAGGCAATAGGTTTCTTCGCCCCATTCACTGCGGCCATAGTCTTCCACATCCTCCAACAAAATATCAATGCCAATTGACTGCGGCAGGTTATTCAGCTTTGCCTGCCTTGCCACCTCAATCAATACCGCTACACCACTACCACCATCATCAGCCGCCAGAATCGGCTTATCCTTATCCTTAGTATCCTGGTCGGCCCAGGGACGGCTGTCCCAATGGGTAAGAAACAATATCCGCTTCGTTGCCTTAGGGTTGATTACACCAATAAGATTAATACAAGGCAACGACTTACCGTCGCCTCCGGTAACATGCACATTCTGCGTGTATACCGTATCGCAAAACTGTTTAAGCTTTGCTCCCATCCATTCAGCACATTGCTTCTGAGCAGCCGAACCAGGTATCCTTGGACCAAAAGACACTTGCCTGGCTACAAAATTATACGCACTATCGGCATCAAACATGGGTACATTTTTCGCCTTGGTCACTTCTGGTTCCGGAGGTGGCGTGTTTTCTTTCTTTGGTTCATCCTTGCATCCCCAGAGCGTACCAAACAACATAAGGCTGGCTATGGCTAGTACCCGACTATTTATAAATTTCATACTCAATTAGTTTTTAAAAAAATGCCCCGTTATACCGGGGCAAATTATATGATCATTGCCATTATTAATTATGGAATCAACCTGCACTGTACAGATTGCAACACCTTATAATCGCTACCTGTACCACCCGGATTATTAATAAATGCAACAACCCTGCATTTCCCTACATTAATGATAGACGATGATGGCGTATAGGTATATCTGCGAATGTAAACCTGCCCTGCTGGTTTTGTTGCCATAGAATTAAGGATAGGATCGCCAAGGTTAGGAGTAGAAACCATATCCCTGAAAATATCCTTAAACAAATAGAATGTATCAAATTTAATACCATCCTCTTGTATATCTATCAATGAATCTTCCAGAATATAAACTGATAAATTCTGCTTAGTGGATATGTTATATGCATATTGCACCGTAACTGTTATAGTAGCTTTTCCTCCTGAAAAAGTACTTTTCACATCCAGATTTATTGAGTCAGCCATTGCTTTTTGAGAATTAATTAAACTACTCCAGGCAGGTGGCAACAAATCCAACAAACCACTACTAGGTGTTCTATCAATACTACCACTTGGCAATTGACTAATAGCACCATAAATGGCTAAAGAAATATTTGTAGCTATTGTATTTCTGAAATCATATTTATTATCTTTTGGTGGAACAGTTTGTGGTCCACCATTAAAATACATACTTACTATATTGATGCGTCCTTCGTTTCCCACCATCGACTCAATTGCATCTAGCATACTATGGGCCGATGGACATGCAGAGCAACCTTGTCCGGTAAACTCCTCAATCAGCACATTATGCGGTTGAATAACAGTGGGCACTGTCCCGAGGTAGGTAGTATCTGCGGCAGGGGGGCCGATGAAAATAAGTACAGGATCCTTTTCCTTACAGCCTGTCATTATAAGCGCTGCACTGCAAATGCTTATCAGAAATCTTTTCATGTTATCAGTTAAAACACGAATTTAGGTAATAATCATTAATTTCCGGTAATCCCATTCTTTAAATGCAACAAATTAAAATTTGGCATTACTCACACCCACTGACTTATTTCAATTTCCGGGATAACCTTCCTGTATTTACATCTCCAATACAAATCGCAAACAATAGTCCAAAAAATGAACAGCGTTTAGTAAATTTGTATTTCAAACCAACAGTATGGGCATATCTGAACGGAAAGAAAGGGACAAACAGGAGATGCGCAAAAAAATCATAGATGCTGCCATGCACATGTTTACGCATGATGGCTATGAGGAGGCATCTATTCGTAAGATCGCCGAGAAGATCGAGTATAGCCCTGCCACTATTTATCTCTATTACAAAGACAAGGATCAATTGCTTTATGATGTTCAGGCTGAATGCTTCAGCAAGCTGGTTGAGGTTTTTAAAAAAGAAGCAACATCGGAGGACCCTTTAAAACGACTTGAAGAGATTTGTTTTTCTTATGTCCGTTTCGGACTAACATACCCTGAGATATACGACCTGATGTTTATTATGCGGTCTCCAATGAACAATATGGAGGATAAAGACATCTGGAAAAATGCAGACGATGCTTTCGGCTGCCTGGCTGGAAGCATTAAGGAATGTATGGACAAAGGATTGATCAGGTTCAATGACCTCTGGCTGGCCTCATTATCTATCTGGGCCATGGGCCACGGACTGGTATCGCTCAATATAAGCTGCCGCATGAAGGTACTGAACATGGATGATTGCCAGATTCAGGACTCCATATATGTCTCAGTAAAAAACTATCTGGAACTCTTACGCAAGTAGAGAAGGAAGTACACAGTAACAACAATTACCCACCATTGCGGTCCCGCCAGCCGCCACCCGGACCGCCACCGCCCGGAGGCATTCCGGGTATTCCCGGCATACCGCGTTCATGGTCGCGCTGATTACCCTCCTGGTCGGGTAATGGCCCCTTGAAATTCCTCAGGGTATAAGTCAGTTGGAACAGGAAATATTGCTGTAATACTCTTGTTAAATCATTCTCAACATAGTTTGCCGCAACAGTGCGGGTCAGGCTCTTATTCTGGTTCAAAATATCAAATGCGGATATCCTGGCCTCCAGGGCCTTGTTCTTCATGAATTTATACCCTACATATGCATTCCACAACAAGAAATCCAGGTTGCCCGCCGAGCTGCTGAAAGTGCTGTAATAATTATGTGCTATACTGGTGTTGAGTACCACTCCCTTCAGAAATATCCAGTTGATCTTGAAAGAAGCCACATGATTATAATAATTGTTATTGGCCTGGCTTTGCAATGAATTATTGACAAAATTGTAGTTACCGGTATACGACAAAGTGAAGTCCAGTTTTTCGCTAATATTACTGCTCACTACAGCCCCTGCAGTAGGCACATAATTATTAGAGAATTCGGATATCTTATTCACCTGGCCGGGGGTATGCGTATAGTTCAAACCACCATTTAAATTCAGATTGCTTTTTATGAAACTCAGCGGCAAACCATAGGTAATAAAAAGTTTTTCACTTGAGTAATAATTCATGTTCACAGGCACCGACAACTGCCCCCCGCTTTTTATATGCGCATCAACAATATTCAGGCTTGATGGCACAAGAGAGTCATTGGTGTAGGTAGCATTGCCAATATAGTTGGTTATATAGTTGGCATATCCGTAAATAAAGAAATTATGAGCGGTCTTCGATTGGGTAAGACTATAGCGCAGAGTAAATGTGTGCTCATAGTCCTGCTTCAGGGTAGAATTTCCTGTACTCAACAATAGCGGGTTACTCCTGTCTACTACATTCTGCAACTGGGTAATTCCGGGAGGAGATATACTGGTACGGTACATTATCCTCAGATTTCTTCCATCTTTATACCTGTAGTTAAAAAACAGATTGGGCAACACATTGGTGTATGTCTTGCTGATGTTGAAGCTTGAAGGATAGGTCTGGTCACCATCCAGAACTGAAGATTGGATACTGGTTCCAAAATTCAGGTTCATCAATTTATCACCGATCCGGTAGGTAATACCACCACGCTGCGTAGTGTAGGTACTGGCATACTTGTTGGATAACACTTCAGCCCTGTAAGCCTGGTTATCTCCGTTTCCTATAGAGTCGGTTTCTTTATCTGAAGTGCTTTTAGTAACCGACGGGTTATAGTTGATCATTAACTGGGTTTTCTTGCCTAATGGTTCAGTATAGGAAAGGTTGGCAGACAGGGTATTACTGTTGTTGTACAAATTATAATTCTGGTTCAATCTGGACAAACCATAAGCGGTAGTATCTCTGAAACCGGTATTCGTTTTATTATACCCATCTCCCGATTTTTCGTTAAGGGTGGTACCTATATTCAAAGAAATGGTACGACCTTTTTTATGCAGTTTATGCTGCAATAAAAGATTATTAGAAAAAGTATAACCACTACTATTTGCCTGACTTAGATTTTTCGCATTGCTGAGCAGAGTATTAAGGTTGTTATAACTGGTATCTATCTGAGCTGCTGTAGCATAATTTTCCTGCAAACTCAGGTTGGGTGTAATGATCAGTGTATTGAATGAATCAATAGTGTATTCGAAACGGAAATTAAACCTGTGATTGAAATTGTTTGTTATAGAAGTATCTCCTTCATTATAAGTTTTTTGCGCATAAGGGTTAACTGTAGTACTTGTTGCTGGAAAAGAATATTCACGGGTTAATCCGTATTGATTATCATTCCCTGTATTGTTATAAAAATAGCTTCCCGTGACTTTTATTTTCTTACCCCATTGGTCGCTATAGTTAAGCCCTCCCGAATTGGTTGTTATAATGCCCGACTGCTGGCCTGTCATGAAATTATTAGTAGCACCGCCGCCACCAAAATTACCACCACCGCCGCCAAAAGCGCCACCGCCCCTGCCGCCACCACCGCCGCCACCTGATACTCCAAGGATATCCTGCGAACTGAAATTCTGTTGGTTTATATTATTGGTCATGCCTATCAGGGATATTCTCTGATCGCCTTTAAACGAATTGAAACTGCCGCCTGCAATGTACCTGTCATCTGTGCCATAACCGGCATAAAGTTTGCCAAACTGTCCCTCGCTTTTATTTCTGCGGGTCACAATATTCATTGTTTTCTGGGAGTTACCATCATCAAACCCGGTAAAAGCGGCCTGGTCACTCAGTTTGTCGAAAACCTGAATCTTGTCTATTACTTCAGCAGGAAGATTTTTAAGGGCAAGGGTAGGGTCTGTTCCAAAAAATGGCTTACCGTCAACAGTTATTTGTTTTACAGCTTCTCCGTTAACTTTCACACCCGAGTTGTCTGAGGTTACACCCGGCATTTTTGCCACAAGGTCTTCGGCAGTAGCATCAGGATGTGTTTTAAAGGCATCCGCATTGTATTGAGATGTGTCTCCAAGCTGCTCCACCCGTTTTTGCTTATCCTTTATGGTTACACCCTTAAGTTCATTTTCAGATGTTTTCATTTTAAGAATGCCCAAAGACAAATTCCTGTCAGTTATTACTATCGTTTTGCTGTATGGTCTGTATCCCAGATAATCAAGCCTGAGCAGGTATTTTCCGGCACTAAAGCCATCGAGCATAAAGTTGCCGTTGGCATCAGTCACGGTACCTTTCCTTAATAAAGTATCACTTAAATTCAACACCTGAACACCTACCTCTATGAGTGACGAGGTGTCTTTACTGTCAACTGCCTGACCTGAAATACTGAATGTTTGGGCAATGGTTGCAAAAGAAAAGAATAACAAAAAACTTACAAGCGTAAAACGTACAACCATTTTTAATTGCTTTATGAGGGTAATTGGACGGCAAGATAACAAAAAGGTTTAAGAGGCAGGCTGAATACTGGCAATATAATTATCATATCAATGAACATTTACCTCTTTGACCCTGGTGAACGTTGATGAAATAACTCCCACCATATTGCGAAGTTATATTCCTTTTATTAACTGCCATAGCTTTAGCGAAGGCATGTTATTAACTGCCATAGCTTTAGCGAATTACCCCAATAAGGCATTGCCTGATGTCTCGTTAGAAATAGCTTGAGTTATATAGAAGGCATGTTATACGAGGCATGCCCGCAAGGGCACGAGCGCAGCTCTATCTGCGAATAGTGTGCTATTTAAAGACTACTACGAAGTAGAAAGGAAAAAGAACGAGTAAGATGGCGTACTTTATTTAATCATCGTCACTTATCCATAAATTTATTGGGCGCTTCCACCTTCTTTATCTCCGTAGTCCGGTGCATCGGAATTTTAAACAATGGCCTTACTGTGTAGTCAATTTTCATTCCTGAATAAATAGGGCTGTCATCCAGTTGGGTTAACGCCACAAAACCCATTTCTTCAGGTGTTATTTTTGACAGATTCTTTGCCTGTGAAAAAAACTGCCATGCTTCCGCTACCTCCATATGCAGGTATTGCTCCCTGTGGAGGTTATAAATTTTCATAGGTTGATCAGTTAAACAATTCTGCCAGACGCTCTTTTATGCAAATTTTGAACCACTCGGTATAATTACCAGGGAATGACTCCATATCTGCAAGCAACTTGGCTTTCGATACAAATTTCCAGGCCGCGACTTCACTTTCATTTATTACAGGTACTGTATCGGTTACACCGGTAAAAACATGATCAAATTCATACTCAGTAAGGTTATTCTCCATGCCTGCTTTATATACAAAACTGAACACCTCGGTAAGATGGCACTCCAGCCCCATTTCTTCATTCAACCTGCGATGAGCTGCATCCATCACATCTTCTCCCGGTCTTGGATGGCTGCAACAAGTATTGGTCCACAATCCGGCTGAATGGTATTTGTCAAGTGCTCTTTGTTGAAGTAGTAATTCACCGGCAGTATTGAATACAAATACCGAAAATGCCCTGTGCAGCAATCCCTGTTCATGAGCTGCAAGCTTGGGCATGATGCCTGTTTCATTATCATTAACATCTACCAACACTATCATTTCACTCATAGCAATTTCATTTTTTCTTCTGTATTGCAATAACCGGATTTTATCAGGCTATTCTTTATCAATTGTTTTAGTTCTTCATCATTTATCCGGCTCCGGCAATTCAGTAATAATAGCTTATCCTCATTTATTTTGCTGTTGTAATTCAGAAAGAAAGGTACGTTAGTCTGTACACAAAATTGCAAAAACCTGATTTCCGCATTTGCCGGATCTTTCTTTACAGCCTGTTTCAGCAAGGCTTTACCCTTATTGAAACAGGCAAATTTACGATAGGGATTTAATGGAAAATTTGCCTCAAACAGCAAAGCAAGGCCCTTGTAAGATAATATTAAACTGTAACTCATTTTCCTTACGTAACAGAAACGGCTAATTTCTTGAGTATATTTTGGTGTTTTGCAATAATGGGTTCAAGATACCAGACATTATTGATCCGGGCCTTTTTTATACCAGACAAAAAATCAATAAGGTCTCTGATGGAATAGTTTTTCAGTAAATGATGTTCCCGCCGCTGTTGGTCTTACCTTCTGACCATCAGCCTCGCGCAGGATTAATAAATCATTCAGCAACCCACATAACTGCTTTATTGTTTTGTCTGTTCTAGACACAAAAATGAGAAAGGGAGGGCCTCGCTCTTCGCTCGCCGCTCCCTTTCTCATTTTCCCTTTCAGCCGCCGTAGCTTTTTCAGCGAAGGAGGCTCCGCTCCCGGTCTGTTTCTTTCGCTCTTACTTCGAAAATCAGGAGATTTTGCTTCCACTACCACGTAATCCGAGATTACGCCGAACTATAATTTTTCTATTATTTTTGGAACAATACTAACAACGGGGCTGGCTTACATCCTTATTATCCCTCTCGGTAGAATGCATGCTGCCATAGTTGAATCTTATCATGACCAAAATCATTTTTTTTGGGGCTAAACTATTTTCAGTAAATTTGCAATATATAATTATAGGTATAGGCGTTTAGATCGCAATAATGTAGCTTTGCCTTATGGAGAGGCGAATTACCTTTGCAGGTGTGAATTCAATTATGTTCCACCAACGGTTTAAAACAGACGACGACTGTCTGGAATATTTATCCGGCGT
>CAIUZK010000240.1 GCA_903903635.1 uncultured Bacteroidota bacterium | reverse complement strand
TAACATATGTAGCTGGTAGCATAGTTTCCTTTCTAAGAGATAAGACCACGCCTATTTTTATACGTTTTACTTGGATATAGTTGTAGTACTCGTCGAGGTCGTTGTAAAGTCCCGCATAGATTTTATTCTCTATGATAATCGCATTTTCGGATTCGTTCGACGCTTCTGACGGTTCCTTGATAACGATGTCAATGAACTTACCATTTGTTGTAAACACCTCACGTTCCACCGTACATACATTGAGGTCGCCAAACATCCGGCTGCCACCAGTTTTCTTAGAAATTATATCCGTTAGGGCCATTAGGAACAGGTCGCCTAATCCGTGACCCGCATCCGGGGTAAGGTAGAATGCGTAGAAGTTACTTATTACAGTTTCATAGTGAGGAAAGCCAGCCACGTCGAACAACGTAGATATTTTTTGTGGTATCGCCTTAATCTCTGCTGACAGGATGTCGGCGAACCTCATTTCATAGTCCTGTACCGTCATAGTCTCCGTTTAAGTTAGTCATATAGATTGTATTTTATCACCGACCGCTTTTATCAACTCAACATCCTTATCCTTAACCTTTACCTGATCGGCCACGTTTATTATCGCCCGGTAGTTTCGTTCTTCGTCTGGCTCATAGATTACCTCCATGCCGTTTATCATCACGACGAACTTGTGCGTATATCCAACGGTGACGAGCCGTGCCTCAAAACTATATTCTTTTCCGTGATAACCTACCGTTATAGAGAATGGTTCGTCCATCACTCAAAAGTACAACACAAATGTCCGGCGAAGTCGTTAATAATTGGTAAGCGCAATGTGTACGGATGTTGCAGGATAGTCGCCTTGTTTTATTCGTTCTACGACCTGCTCACGGGGAACACCCCATTTGTCAGAAAGGTAGTGAAGATGTGGCTGACCTTCCCGCCAGGTCTCTTCACCTCGAAGGCTTCTATAAGTCTGGAAAAAACAATGCCATTCTTTCCCTTTGTCGAGAATTCTCGCTACAATCACTTTCCGTTCCCTTAAAACAGCACGTAACTTCCCGTCGCTTAGAGTTGTGTCTCCCATTTTAGTCACCGTATCTCCCTCAACCATGTACGCTTTCGGTAAATCTTTTTCGTCCACATTACTCGGAATGGACTTGAAATGGTAGGTGCTCATCGTATAACCATGTTCATTCCAGGCTCTGAAAATAAAAGCCCCTAACTCGTCTGGTGTTATACTTTGGGCTCGCATGAGACGTTCCTGCTCCTTTTTACTTTCGCTCAATAACAGAGCCATAAAATTTGCTGGCACCTTTGCTGCCATTACCCCGTTATAGATTCCCTCCCAGTCTTTTTCTGCTTTCTCAATAAAAAATCTCTCAGGCAACTTTGCGGTCATTTCCACATTGTGTAGGTTAAGCAAGTCCCTGTACGCAGCGGATATAAGCCTTATTTGCCCTTGCCTAAAGTGCTCGACCGGGTTTATGTATTCTACGTCTTCTCCAACAAGACCCCTTATAAAGCTCTTACTGTCAGGAGCATCTTTTCGGACGACTGCCATATTTCTTTTCCTTCAAAGGTATGTAGAATACTAACCCGTCCATATGGTTATATGGTATTTTTTGACGTGTCAATATTGACATCGTAAAACTCCAATAAGTCCTTACCTTAGTCTTACATTCTTACGTAATATGGAAAGACCCGTCGTATGGCAAATGATTAAGGAGGCCATTGAAGCCCTTAACGGAAGTGCAAGTTATTCCGAGATAGAGGATTACATTATTGGTAAATGGGGAGATGTAAACAAAGGCACTATCGAGAAACAAATTATTGTTGTTACGGTAAACCATACTTCAAGGATACACTATCCTGAGAACCACAAGCCCAGGTTGTCAAACTCAAATTCAAACTACGACTTTCTCTATAGAACCAGCCGGGGCCATGTTGTTAAGTATGATCCAGTAAAGCACGGGATTTGGGAAGTATTTCTTAATGATGCCGGGAAGCCAGCCATGAGAAAATACAACGAAGCTGTGTCTTATTTGTTTGCATGGAACCCTGCGGATTTTGCGTGGGCCGAACTTGGACGGCAAGTTGAAGAACTTCGGGAAAGTGGCAAACTCGTCATAAGGTGGCGGTGTCAAAGTCATAAGAAGGTTAAAATCGGAGATAGGGCTTTTTTAGTACGGCTCGGTACAGAACCTAAAGGAATCATGGCAAGCGGATATGTTACGTCAAATTCTTTTAAAGCGAGACACTGGAAAAAAGATAAGTTGACTGATTATGTGCTTCTCGACTTAGATATATTGTTAAACCCAGACACCGACCCAATATTAAAAATTGAAGACCTTAACAGCGGTGATTATCCAAAGAAAATATGGACTCCGGATGCGTCAGGTAATCCAATAAAACCAGAACTTATTCATGATCTTGAAGAAAAGTGGTTCATGTTTACGGACGGAGCCAACATCAGTACTGCGCCGTCAGGGAGTAACGATCCATGCCGTAATTATACCGAGGGACAATCAAGTGAAATCATACTGACCAGGTTTGAACGGAACCCTTATGCGAGAGGCGCATGTCTCGAACATTACGGTTATGCATGTTCCGTGTGCGAATTTGATTTTAAAGAGTATTACGGTGAGATCGGACAGAACTTTATCCATGTTCATCACCTTACCCAAATCTCAACAGCGGAAAAGCCATATGAAGTCGATCCAGTAAAGGACTTAAGACCGGTTTGTCCAAACTGTCACGCAATGCTGCACAAGAGAAAAATACCCTACAACATTGCGGAGTTAAAATCTATGATTAAAATAAAAAAACCGGCATATTCCGTTACTTTAGACAATCAAGAATAATTTTTTGTGGTAAGAATCACGCCGGATAATGTAAACGAGCTCCAATCAAAGCTACTCAATTGGTATAAAAAGAATGGGCGAAAGTTTCCTTGGCGAAAGAGCAAACTTACACACTATCAGATAATAATAGCTGAGACACTGCTACAGAGGACAAAAGCCGAAACTGTTTCAAATTTTTTCACGAATTTCATTACAGATTTCCCCAACTGGGATTCACTCTTGATCATCGATAATCCAACCCTTGAACATTACTTGAGACCGATTGGATTATACAGGCAAAGAGCCAAACGGCTTCGTCTTTTAGCAAGTGAGATGGTAAAAAGGAAAGGTAAAATCCCTTTAGAAAGAAAAGAACTTGAATCAATACCGTTCCTTGGACAATACATAGCTAATGCTATTGAGCTAATTATTTTTAAGCGGGCAAGTCCGCTACTTGACGTTAATATGGCGAGATTGTTGGAAAGATATTTTGGAGAACGGCGCATGGCCGATATTCGATATGACCCATACTTGCAAAAGCTTTCTTTCAAAGTAGTCAATCATCCTAAAACAAAAGAAATCAATTGGGCAATCCTTGACTATGCTGCCTTAGTTTGTAAAGCTCGCAAGCCGCTGTTTAGTGAGTGCGTACTTTCGAATAAGTGTAAATTCTATTTAGAATTCATGAGTAAACCGAGACTTAAAATTATCGAAAAGTTAGCCCGGTAATAAATTATAAATCTTGCTTGGAGGAAAAAGTAAATCCAGGGAATTGGGTTTAATCTTAAATAGCGGCCCCTTTTCAACTACTTTTCCCGATGAAGTTCGTTTTATTAAGTGGTCAAGTGTGATTACACCTTGTTCTACCAGAATTTCGAACTGAGATACAATTGGCTTTCTTGTATGCTCTACTTTCTTATATTGGAAGTATTCTTTCCCATCATAATATAATGTATCCGCTGCAATCCAAAAGGTTTCATTGTGTTTTTCCAATAGCCTTGAGTGTAAAGTATCCAAAGTCCAAACAACAAAATCACCGATATTAGCTTTGTCGGAATTTTCGACTAACTGGCTAAGTTTACTATCTACGTTTAGTGCTAATCCTTGAGAGTTCCTTACAATCGCAGAAACTGTGCAGTAAAGCTTAAAATCATCTCCACGTGAGTAACCAAAATTGTTTAAGATTTCTGCAGAGCTTTTAAAGATGCTGAGGGGCCAGTCAGGAACTTGTGCGAATAGATTTTTTCGATTACCCCGTTTATCTCGATATGATTTTAATTCTATCCCCTTATAGTCTGGTTTTTTAGACGAGTTTATATCAATTCCTAAAAGAGTTTCCAGTGTTCTCCCAATCGCTGTATCAGCATGCAATAGGGCTGGCACCGGCTTAGATGCTATTTCTCTTAGTAAAATAAGTAATTCGTCTGCCACCTCGTCTGAAATTTTTCTTAGTGTATTTACGAGATCCTTTAGTGGGTTATTTATTTTTTCGCTGAGTAGTCTTTGAATATCAATCCGGGTTAGATTTAATACAAATAATTGTCCGTCGAATTGGATAATCGCGAGTATGTCGCCTGCTTCTGAATATTCGCCTAAAGCTTTGAACCATATTCTGGGATCGCCTTTTTTTGTCACTGGCCGGTATAAAGAAGCGATTGACGGAACAGTCTTACGCTCCTCGATAAATATTGCTTGTACCTGAACTTTATTTTCCGGGCCTTGATGTTGAAGTTCGTAATCGTGAATTCCTTTATTTTTTAAATAACTTCTTATAGGACCTGTCGCATCCATAATGGATTTCTCAAGACCATTTTTGGTTGGCTCAATTAGGGTAAATTCAATAGAATTTTCAGTGAGTAACTTTATCCTGTTTATTTCTACATCCGAAAGTGTTCGCATGGATAAATTTACTCAATGTGCTCCAATATTTCTAATGCGACTGCTCTTGCCAGCAAAGGAGGGACAGCGTTTCCGACTAAGGTATACTGAGGAACTTCACTTTTCCTTTTGTTTCCACCGGTAGATCGCTTTCCTTGAAAGACAAAGGAATCATCGAAAGATTGTAGCCTTGCCATCTCCCTAACCGTTAATGCTCGAGGGCTTGCATAATGTATGTAATCGTCTGCAATTGTTAATACCGTAGGGCTTTGCGAATCTGGCTTTAGAACATTGTAATTCCTTTTTTCCGATTCTAAACCTATTATCTTTAATTTCTTTTTTGCTAATTCGTAATCTCCTTCTTTTAAGATAACGTCTAATCTTTTTATTACATCAGCATTCTGGTTACTTGTTTTATGGTTATGGAGAGGTGCAGATAGATGTAAACCAATATTTTCAAGTTCTTCGAAATTTCTTACATAAAATGGATTCTTCGCATTTACAAAACGTCCATTTAATCTACCCTTTTTAGACCACTCAGCATAGGTCGCAGCATTTTTATCACTTATTTTGCCGTCAATACCTCGCTTGCGAATCAGAGCTTGCATTTTGCTTGCCGTGCCATTGTACTTTGCTTCAATGTCAACTTTTTCATACGTGAATTTTTCATCGTCGTTACCCAAGAAGTCGAGATCGTGTAATGCTTCGAATACAGTTACCTTATCCTTTCCATGAACTGTTGGAGGCACCGATGTAATTAATTTTTGATCTTTCCGACAACCGATAAATAACACCCGTTCCCTGTTTTGTGGTACACCATAATCGGATGCGAGCGCAACAAAAGGCTCCTCTATATTATAAAGACGTATATGTGAAAGGATTTCATCGAACTCTTTCTTTTTATTAGCCTTCTCAACAAACTTTTCTAAACCGTCCATACATTCATCAAACGAAATAGAGTATATCTCTAACGCTTGTATTATTTCGAATATTTCCCTTTCATACTCTAACGATGGCTTGAGTGCTTTAAATGCCTCGTTTATCCGGTCCACAATGGAGTCGGCATCAACGGCCATTAAGAAATTATCAAAACTCTCCGCGAAGGAATCATTATCAAGATTGCAAAAAGCTTTTTCATGAATGACTTTCTTTCTAATATAAGCAAGTTCATTTGTTCTTTTTAGTAAGTTAAATCCATGCCGTATCGTGCTTATGCTAACGTCGGTCTTGCTTGTTTTATAGTCAACAATTTTGGGTGTGAGTAATCTAAATCGATTTTCTACAATTTCAATATACTTTTCCTTTAAACTCTCCAAACTCTTATCGGTAGCAGACTCGAACTGCAATCGCAAAGTGTAACATTCCAGTATGAAGGGGCTTTCTTTTTCGATTTTTTTTAGGTAAGCGACAAAATTTACTAATTGGCTAAATTCTTTTAAATCTACGATTGACCGAATTTCTTGTAGGATCATCTCACGTATTTTCCCTTCTTCTTTCGTTAAAATACCCTTCACGTTCTCCATGACAAAATATTTTGGCCTCAACTGCCTAATTACTTTTAAGTAATGGGCGAATAGATCGTCCTTCTTGTCGAACTTTTTCCTTTTCCCGGCAAGACTAAAACTCTGGCATGGAGGGCCACCACAAACAACATCAACTTGCTTACCTTTCAATTTTTTTATCATGTTATCCAGAAAGTCTGGTTCAGTAATATCTTGTCTCTGGAACTCCATTTCGAGCCCAAGTTGGTGATTATATCTTGCCAAATGCGTCAGCTCGCAATTATCATTAATGTCACTTGCAAGTAAGAAATCGTAAAATTTGTTACCGAGCTCAGCTTGTAAAAACCCTTCACTAAATCCGCCAGCACCAGCAAATAAATCAACAAATGTTATCGTTTTTTTACCTTCATAATATTCCGTTGGTTCGCAAACAATCGAAGTTTCACTGTTCTTTCTCTTACTTTCAACCAACGATGAAATTTTTTCCTTTAGCTTTATATCTGTCAACTGAGAAAGCGGAATAGACGATATGTATTTTTCCGTCTCATGCTTAATGAACGTCAGGTATTTATTAATGGATTTATGCTCGTAACAGGTATCCAACACTAATTGGTTTTTATTATCCCAGTCCTTTTTCTTTATTTTTTCTCGAAGTGCCACTTTTACCTGGTTTCCTTTCTCGCGAATAAAAAGATGTATGGGGTAAAGCCTGTTCTTATCGGCCTTATCTAAATAAAATTTAACATTAATCATATGCGGACAAATTTACGGACAACGCAAATTTACACACTTCACTTTATAATTTTGAT
>CAIUZK010000239.1 GCA_903903635.1 uncultured Bacteroidota bacterium | reverse complement strand
TTATATTTCTTTTATTAACTGCCATAGCTTTAGCGAAGGCATGTTTTATGAGGCGTAAAATCTGCGAATAATGAATTATTTAAAGACTTTTGCAACGAAATAAAAATGGGATAGAACGAGTAAGATGGTGGGAGTTATTTCGTCAACGTTCCTTACACCAATTTCAGGTAGACATCTGCAAAGTCGGTATCATTGTATCCAATGAGTACCGGAATACGAAACCGGGAATTCAGGACTTCATGAACCCAATAAATATCTGCCCCTCTGTTACCTGCACCTGGTAGGTAAACAGTTTATACCCTTCACCCGAAGTATTACGGCCTGACACCGGGTCAAACCTGAATTTGTGTTCAGGACATACAATTCTTCCCAAAGGGTCCAACCACCCCTTGCATAACGGGACTCCGGCATGAGGACAGATTGCTGCAAAAGCCAGTATTTCATTATTTCTCTTAAGGAGGCAAATTTTCTTATCTGCAACTGTTATTTCAAGGATTACTCCTTCGGCTAAATCGGATGTTTCTATATGCTCAATTTTATGCCAACTTAGTACTTTCATCTATCTCCTTTGTAAAAAAAAATCTTTCATTAATTGTGCACATTCCGCAGCCAGAATACCAGATGTTATTTCAGATTTAGGATGAAACGGCGAATTGTCGCCGGTGCTTTTTCTGTATCCGTTTTTCGCATCATCAGCGCCATATACAATACGGGTTACCTTTGACCAGTACAATGCGCCACTACACATGAGACAAGGCTCCAAAGTAACGTAAAGTGTGGCCTCGGGTAAGTACTTACTACCCAAACCACTAAAAGCAGCCGTAAGCGCAATCATTTCGGCATGCGCGGTACTGTCATTAAGTAATTCAACCTGGTTGTATCCCCTTGAAATGATTTTGTTGTCCCAGACAACAACCGCTCCTACAGGAACCTCACCAGCATCATAAGCTAATCGGGCCTGGCGAAGCGCCTCTTTCATAAAGTACTCATCATTCAAAATCATCAGCAAATATACCTATATACCACGTCGGTTGAATCCATACCCCCTTGTCAACTAAAACTCATATAAAAAGGGAGGAATGTTGGTTCCCCCCTTTTTACATTTATTGATCTAAACTCAGCAATTATTATTGCTCTACAACAATATGGAAAACCTTATGCATTGTAGTAGTATTTACGTTAAGTAAATACATTCCGTTTGCAACTGATTTACCTAATTGTACCTTTTCGCTTATTTCACCTGCCTTAGCATTAACCTTGCCAATGTAAATTACCTGACCTAACACATTAATTACTTCAACAGATACCAGTTCATCACTATTGCTGCCAATATTACCCTTGATGGTAAAGATACCATTATTAGGGTTAGGCAATACCTTGATGTCGCCAATCTCAGCAATCTGAGGTACTGCATTGGTAATAACCGTGATTTTAACTGATTTGCTTAAAGTAACATTGCCGCAAAGTCCGGTAACCTTACAGGTCACGATATCGTTATCTGCAAAACCGCTGCCTGTGTATGTGGCCAGATTAGCGCCAGGTAATACCACATCGTTCAGCAACCACTGGTAGTCATAAACAGGACTGCCATTATTAACCGCCGCTGTTAATGATACACGCTGACCTGGTACAATAGAAGTTCCTGGTTTAGTATTAATGATCACTTCATCTGCAACAGGATTTACAATAACCGGTGTAATTGTTAAGGTAGCGCTTCCCGAGATATCCGTTTGAGTATAGCTGATATCAGATTTACCGGCAGAAATACCAGTTACGATACCTGTCTGCATATCTACCATAGCAACATTCTCATCACTGCTGGTCCAGATACCTCCGCCAATAGTAAATGGTATTGCTTCAGCAGATCCTACACAAATTTCGGTAGTATTGGACCTGATACCAGCCCTGAATGCAGGTCCGGTTTCAGTAATTACCCATGTAGCATAAGCTGATCCGCAGGTATTGGTAACCGTATAAGATACCGTAGATGCACCGGCAGAAATACCTGTAACAATACCTGTAGTGGCTCCTACGGTAACATGACCAAACGCCGGCGTACTCCATGTACCACCCGATACGGTTTCAGACAATGTAATCGTAGCTCCGGTAGCAACTGTCGTTGGACCAGAGATCGTACCGGCTGAAGGC
>CAIUZK010000238.1 GCA_903903635.1 uncultured Bacteroidota bacterium | reverse complement strand
GTTATCTTTGTATTTATTTTTAATGATCTCATTTTTTACCTGGTTTAGCTTTGATTCGTCAATTGTTATCAGCCTTACTGCTTTATCATAATCTGTCAAGCCGGACAACTTAATTTTCATTAAATTCTTTTCATCTGATTTTATTTTTTTCTTAGAGAATTCCGGTAATTTGAATGAGTAGTGCCTGAAGGTGTTTTTTTTCAACCTGTATCCTAAAGAATAGTCGCCGATTTTAAATTCACCATCGCATTCGATTATGTCAACAGAGGATAAATTTTTGAGCATTGAACAGACATCGTTGACTCCCAACAATTCTTTCATGTACTCTTGATTTATGTTTACATAAGCAGTCTTTTCCAAATCTTCTTTATATGGCTGGTCCTGGATATAATCACAGATGAAGTAGTAGCAGTATTGCAGCCGGTGAATTTGGTTTGATGTATTTACTTTTACTTTTCCTTTAGCATTTTCCCTAACAGAATATTTAATCATTTCGTCAATGATAGCCTTATCCACCGGATTCAACAGAAAATTTGCCGTCTTTACTTCGACTTGTATTTTTTTACGAGGCATAGAGAAAATTAAAAAAAATGCCGAACTGTTCATGGAGAGAAACAATCCGGCGTGGTTTTTAAACCAATGTCTTGTACGTTCAACGATCATCTCTCCATGACTGACCGTTACTCGCTTGTTCTTTTAAATACTATCAGGAATAGGTAATACCTATTTCACTGAAGATAACAGTAACCGAAGTTTTTATGAAGTAACTCGCCGGTTATTGTTTAGTTCCCCCAGAAGTACTTTAGCAGCATACATTCAGCTATTGTTCTTGTTGCTGTTCTTCCTTGTTCCGGTGTTTGTTGGCTTGCGCTTAAGTTATGTGTAGCCAGGTTGATTCTCGCTCGAAGAACTGGCTCCGGATTGCTCCGGATTACATTTTAAATAAGTGTAGCCTCATCGTTGTCCAAGAGCAATTGAGGGTTTATTTCGATTGCTACTTTAAATTTCATCTTGCCTTTTTCAATTGTCATGTAGCCGGGATTACCGTTGGAAATGCTCGCATATAAAAACCTGCGAAGGTTTGTCACCGGTATCTTCAAACTGAACTGCGATTCCGGAACCTTCATAATGACATGCCCTTCCTCTGCAGATAAAAAATTATTACAGAATAAACGGTCATTGGAACACTCCATGATGGTAACCTCAAACAGCATAGAGCGCAACTCCTTAGGTTTTTTGGGCTTTATAGTTGATCGTATCGGTGGCCTACTTGCAGACTTAAGTTTCTTATCTGCAGCAGGTAAAACACGCGGCCACTTCTGTCCATGTATGAATTTACCTTGTTCATCCTCTTGTATAGGCTCCAGACTGTACTTGTCGCTTGGTTGTGGTCTCCTGGAGTCCGGCAAGTCGGTAAGGAGCTTGTCTATCTCCTGATCGATGATAACCTGCTTCTCGTATTGGGTCATATAGTTTTCGTCATTTTTTATTTCGTCTGCCATTTGTTGGTTTATACTTTAAATAGCTCCACGATGCATTATCGACGTTATTGTTTTTAAGAATTATCGTCAATAGGGTTACTTTCTTCAGTTTCGTCAGTGATCATGTTGCTAAATGGCATCTCATCATAAATCTCG
>CAIUZK010000237.1 GCA_903903635.1 uncultured Bacteroidota bacterium | reverse complement strand
TAGCTTTAGCGAAGGCATGTTTTATGAGGCATGCCCGCAAGGGCACGAGCGCAGCTCTATCTGCGAATAATGAATTATTTAAAGACTTTTGCAACGAAATAAAAATGGAACGGCAAAGCCCTCACCGAGGCAAATAAAAATGAAAATGAACGAGGTAATAGAACGAGTAAGATGGTGGGAGTTATTTTGCCATCGTTCCTAACTGATACTTAACTAGCGGTATATTCCAGCGGAATATACACATATCAGACAACCGAAACTTTTCTACCTGACCCATGAGTTACTCAACACCCGATGGTGATATTCAAATTCTACGTATTGAGTAGCCAGAGAAATTCGGCACTTTAATCTGATTCTAAATTATCAAATACTATTTTGAAGGTCGTACCCTTATTTATTTCACTTTCTACAGATATTCTTCCATTCAGGGTTTCTACCTGGGTTTTTACCATGAATAATCCCATACCCTTCCCTTCGGTATGGTAATGGAAGCGCTTATACAATCCAAATATCTGATCTCCTTTATGTTTAAGGTCAATACCTAAACAGTTGTCTTTAAATACCAGTTCGGTCGTATTGGGCCCTAATTTACTTGAAACCTCAATAATTGGCGCAATATTGGGCTGCCGATACTTAATGCTGTTGGAAATCAGATTGAAAAAAATACTGAAAAGATAACTTTTAATCGTAAACAGCTCATCAACCGCGGAGAAATCACTTATAATCGTGATTTCCTGATCTTTTAACAACTGGTCAATGCTTATGTTTATATCTGCAATTAATTCAGAGAATTTTACAACAACTTTAGTTTCATTCAATTCGTTTTTTACCTGCAGGATGGTATTGAGGTCTTTTATTACAGTGTCTAATTTTATTGCTGAATTAGAGAGCATTGGAATCAATCCGTTTTCCTCCATTTTGTCGCGTTGATCCATCAGAAGTAAATCGGAAATTCCAATGATATTTGAAACAGGAGAACGTAAATTATGGGAAACTATATAAGAAAATTGCTCAAGATCTTTGGTACGCGATACCATATGAGCTATCATTTCATTGCGTTCCTCTTCTGCCTTTTTTTGATCAGTTATATCCATCACTATACTTAAAATAGCTTTTTCATTTTTACCCGAATGCAAATAAGGTACTTTTACTGTATAAAATATACGTTTTCTACCCATATGATCAATAAAAGCACATTCAGGTAGTATTTTTGTAACACCAGTGCGAATAACTTCTTGTTCCATTTCCAGAAACAGGGAAGCGTCAAAATTATTTCCAGCAATTTCATGAGTGTATTTATTTACAATTTGTTTTGGACTAAGTCCATAGAGTTCAGCAAAACTTTTATTTACAAAAAGGAATTTATTGTGGTAATCCTTTACAAAAATTGACTGGGGTATTAAATCAACAATTTGCCGGAGATTCGATTGAGACTGACGCAGAGATTTTTGCACTTCTTTTATGTTATACTTTTAACGGGATAAAATGGTGCATTTTTGATATGTAAAAAAAGATACGCATCTTTATAAAACCTTTATAAGATGCGTATCATCAATCTCAGTACTAGTGAGACTGACAGGCTAAATTACGAAAGGTATCATTAT
>CAIUZK010000236.1 GCA_903903635.1 uncultured Bacteroidota bacterium | reverse complement strand
TGGAGAAGCATTTCTTAACAATGGAGGACAGAAAGGGCCGCAGGTAGCGATATTGCCCGATGGTGAGCATCGTATTAATCCTTATCTTTTCCAGGTAGAGGTAGTGGATGTTATTATTATAGGAGAAGATGAGGTGGGTATTGTGGAATCTATTGCCGGTGAGCCTTGTGAGCGAGGCCGCATCTTTGCAAAACCAGTAGACTGTGACGACTATCAGAATGCCGAAAAATTTTTGAATAACAATGGACAGAAGGGCCCGCAGATACGTATTCTAGGTCCCGGTAACTATCGTATCAATACCATGTTGTTTAAAGTTACGATTGACAGGATCGTAGATGTGACCGGTGGATATATGGGACTTATTACCGCAATGGATGGAGCCAGTATTCCGGAAGGACGCCTGTTGGGTAAGAAAACCGAAGGGCATCTGAACTTTCTGGATGGTGAATCGTTTCTTAACAACGGTGGGGAAAAAGGACGCCAATTGGAAGTCTTAATGCCAGGTAAATACCGTATTAATACCCAACTGTTCAAGGTAAATACCAATCAGCTCTGGACCAGTATCAACGCAGATGAAATAGGAATAGTAACCGTAAATGAAGGCCGCCCCATTATGGATGCGACCAAGATAGCGGCAGACGAAGTGCCGCTTGATAAGCACAACAACTTTCAGGATGCTGCTGCTTTTCTTGCCATGAACGGACAAAAGGGTTTGCAAATACCTGTGCTGCGTTCGGGAAATTATGCGATTAATCCATGGTTTGCCAATATTGAAAAAGTATTGATGACGGTAGTGGAAATTGGTAAGTGTGGTGTAGTGACCAGTTATGTAGGTGAGAAAGGTGAAGATACTACAGATCATAAAGTGAACGCCAAGATCGTGGAAAACGGATTCAAAGGTATATGGAAAGACCCGCTGGGACCAGGTAAGCACCCGCTGAATACCAAGACCTACAAAGTGGATATGGTTCCTACCAACCAGATAACCTTAAGCTGGGCCGACAGCCGCTCTCATGCTCATGATCTGGATGCCAACCTGAAAACGATAACGCTGCGCACGGCCGATGCATTTAGTGTGAGTATGGATGTAAATGTAATCATACACATTCCTATGGAGAACGCGCCAAAGGTAATTGCCAATCAGGGTTCTATTCAGAGTCTTATATCTCAGGTGCTTGAACCGGCTATTTCATCGCACTTCAGAAATGCGGCACAATACATAAAGGCACTTGATCTGTATACACAACGTAAGGAGTTGCAGGCTACCGCTAAAGAGCATATCATTGAAGTACTGAAAGAACACTTCATTGATTCAAAAGACACGCTGATTGCCGATGTTGTATTACCTGTTGAACTTACAAAGATCGTATCGGACAAGCAGATAGCTGAACAGGAGAAGATAACTTACAAGACACAGACCGAAGCTGAAGAGCAACGCAAGTTACTCGCCAATATGACTGCTCAGGCCAATATGCAGCCCAAAGTGGTGGACTCTGAAAGGGGGGTGGAAATAAGTAAAAATGTGGCCAACAGTGATGTGGAACGTGCCACCGGTGCGGCAAGGGCTGTGGAGCTTACGGCTGAGGGCGCTGCAAAAGCCACAAGGCTGAAAGCTGTAGCTGAGGCAGATGCAACCAAAGTAACCGCAGTGGCCCAGGCCGAAGCTACATCCAGAATTGGTTTGGCCGAGGCTGAGGTAATTCTTGCTAAAGGTAAATCGACCGCCGAATCTTATAAACTGCAAACAGAGGCGATGGGTAAGGATGTATTCGGACAAATTCAGGTGGTTGAAAAAATTGCAGCCAGCCATATGAAGCTGATACCAGATGTGCTGATATCGGGTGGCGGTGCCCAGGGTGGCGGCAGTAATAATCTTGAAAATATGCTCGGGCTAATGATGATAGAAAAACTGACCGGGAAAAAATTTGAGATAAAGGAGAAGAAAGAAGAAGAGCCGGGCGCTTAATATAGGAATCCCTATACACTCAACAATCTGGGTGGTGTGGCGTTCATGAGAAAGGATTATCTGAAGACAATAGAACTGTGCAAAAAGGCAATCAGTATACAGCCCGGCATAGTAGATATGTATACCAATGTTGCTGCAGCTTATTTAAGCACAGGAAGCCTGTATTCAGGCATAGCCTACCTGTATAAGGCTATAGCCGTAGATCCGGAATTTGTTAAATCATACGAGTTCCTGGCCACAGCCTATAGTGGCATGGGCAAAACAGATTCGGCAAAGAAATACCAGGGGCTTGCACAAAAAAATAAAATGGGGCTCTGATAAGCCCCATTTATATTACAATATCAATTGATCCTGATTTTATTTCTTAGCAGGAACCAAACCCCTGTTTTCCAACATGGGTTCTATTTTAGGATCACTGCCACGGAAATCGCGGAACATGGTTGCGAGGTCAAGTGTATTGCCACGCGACAAGATCATATCTCTGAAACGTTGTCCGTTTTCGCGGGTCATGCCGCCATGTTCTTTAAACCATGCATAAGCATCATCATCCAGCATCTCAGTCCAGAGATATGCATAATAACCGGAAGCATAACCATTGCTCCAGATATGCAGAAAGTAGCTGGAACGGTAACGGGTAGGAACTTGTGGCAGATCAAGATGCGTTCTGTGCAGCGCTTCAGCTTCGTACTTATCAACATCCTGCTTAGGGTCGGCGGCCGACAATTTATGCCACTGGATATCGAGGTTTGCGGCAGCCAGTAATTCGGTAAGCTCATAACCTTCATTAAATGTAGCGGCCTTCTTTATCTTATCTACCAGGCTTTGCGGCATCCGTTCTCCGGTTTTGTAATGGGTAGCATAATGCTTGAATACCGCAGGCTCCATGGCCCAATGCTCATTGAATTGAGAAGGGAACTCGACAAAGTCGCGTGCGGTAGCTGTGCCTGAAAGGCTGGGGTATTGCTGGCTTGCAAAAATGCCATGCAGGCCATGCCCGAATTCATGGAACATAGTGGTTACATCGCTGAAACTGATCAGAGCAGGTTGGCCATCGGCAGGCTTGGTGAAATTGCAAACGTTGTAAATAACCGGCTTGGTGCCCAGCAATTTAGATTGCCCAACCATGTTGTCCATCCATGCGCCACCTGTTTTATTTTCACGCGTAAAGTAGTCGCAATAGAACAATGCAATAGATGTGCTATCCTTATCAAACACTTCAAAAATCCGTACATCTTTCTGATAAACAGGAATGTCTTTACGCTCTTTGAAAGTTAAACCATACAATTGATTCGCTGCATAAAATACACCGTTCTCCAATACATTGAAAACTTCGAAGTAAGGTTTAACCTGAGATTCATCAATGTCGAATTTTGCTTTGCGCACCTGTTCAGAATAGAAATCCCAATCCCATGGTTCGAGTTTGAAACCGCCCTTTTGTTTGTCTATCAGCGCCTGAATATCAGCCGCTTCGTTTTGGGCTTTGGCAGTGGCTGCAGGTATCAGTTTATTAAGGAAGGTTTCTACAGCTTCGGGGTTCTTTGCCATCTGGTCCTGTAATGTCCAGGTAGAGAAATTAGGGAACCCGATGAGCTTGGCTTTTTTGGCCCTTATTTCGGCAATACGGGCAATGGTGGCACGGGTATCATTGGAGTCATTTTTTGATGCACGGTTCCATGAGGCTTCAAATAACTTCTGGCGGGTAGCCCTTACTGAGAGCGACTGAAGTGATGGCTGCTGGGTTGTATTCTGCAAGGGTAGCAGCCACTTGCCATCCTGTTTGGCGGCTTTTGCATCTACTGCTGCTGAAGCAAGCGCTCCGGCAGACAGGCCAGCCAACTGTGCAGTATCGGTAACTACCAGAGCGCCAGACTTTGCTGCTGCAAGCAATTTGTTTGTAAAAACCGCACTAAGTGTTGCTTCTTCTTTATTCAGGTTTTTTAATGTTTCTTTATCGGCATCATTGAGCTTGGCACCGGCCAGTTCGAATTTTTGATAGTAATATTCAACCAGGCGGTTAGATTCCTGATCCAGTTTTAAGGATGCCCGTTGGTTGTAGATAGTTTCAACACGCTTAAATAATTTGGTGTTGAGCATCATTGCATCATTTACGGCAGCCAGTTTTGGCGCAACTTCTTCCTGCAGTTTCTGCAGTACAGGATTGGTATTAGCGCTGGTTAACAGTCCGTACACACCACTAACACGACGTAATAATTGTCCGCTTTTTTCGAGGGCCACCAATGTGTTTTCAAAGGTTGGCGCTTCCGTATTATCAGCTATTTTCTGAATTTCTGCCAACTGTTGCTTCATGCCTTCTTCCAGGGCAGGCTTGAAGTCTTCATTCTTTATTTTAGTGAAATCGGCAGCATGGAAGGGTAATGTGCAGGCTGCGTAAAATGGATTGGATGCAGTCATTGTATCAGTGTTTGATGTAGCTGGTTTACCGCCCTTGCCGCAGGAAACAGTTGCAGCTACGATCGTGCCCAGCATTAAAAAGGACAATAGTTTCATAATATTAATTTTATTGTGGGTGCAAGTTACTAAAATATCGGCCTGAAAGGGAGTGAAAAAAGGGGGGTAAAATTGGTAAGGGTAGATATTTAATTACTGAACAGCGCATAAGAAAAGAAGGATTTGTTTGCTTTTGTAGTCTGATAATTGGCCTGAAATTCATAAACCTGTCCAGAATCAGGTTTCATTTTTACATTTTACTGACAATTGCGGGCAGCCGGGTCGATTTATTTCTTGTTTAACAGACTAGTTTTGGCCTCTTATTTATATAATTTATGAAATTGACATCCTTTACTATTCAATGCATCTTTGTTATTTCGTTTTTGTCTATTTGTTCTTCCGCTATTGCGCAGGACAAGAAAAGCCTGGCTTATCCGGATGAAAGACACTTCAAAAATATGCGGCAGTTGACAACCGGTGGCGATAATGCAGAAGCATATTTCGGATTTGACAATGAGCACATAACGTTTCAACGCACCAATCCTGCCGAAGGTTTAATGTGTGACCAGATATTTTTCGGCGCTATTCCGAAATCGGCTAAAGAAAAATTTACTTACAAGAGGGTAAGCACAGGCAAGGGGCGCACTACATGCGCCTACCTGATGCCCGACCACAAGCATTTTTTGTATGCATCCACACATAAAGCAATGGATACCTGCCCACCGGTACCAGACAGGAACGTGGTTAAAAAATACGTTTGGCCAATCTATGACAGCTACGACATTTATGTAGCAGATTTAAAAGGGAAGATTACCAAACAACTTACCAATACCCCCGGTTATGATGCCGAAGCTACTATTTCTCCCAAAGGCGATAAAATCGTATTTACCAGCATGAGAAATGGAGATATAGATATCTATACAATGAACATCGATGGCACCAATGTTAAGCAGATAACGCATGACCTGGGTTATGATGGTGGCGCTTGCTTTTCGCCAGATGGCAAGAAAATAGTTTGGCGCGCTTCACGCCCAAAAACACCGGAGGAAATTAAGGAGTATAAAGACCTGCTGGCACAAGGGCTTGTGGCTCCTACTCATATGGAGCTTTTTGTGGCTAATGCAGATGGTACAGATCAACGTCAGGTAACTCATCTTGGTAAGGCCAACTGGGCTCCGGCATTTACGCCAAGTGGCAAAAAACTCGTATTCGCTTCCGATTATGAATACGAGCGTGGTTTCCCTTTCAATTTATATCTTGTAAATCTGGATGGCACAGGCCTTGAGCGCATCTCACACGATGACAGTTTTGATGCATTTCCTATGTTTTCACCAGATGGCAAGAAGTTCATCTTCTCCTCAAACCGCAACAATGGTGGTGGACATGATACCAATGTATTTGTGTGCGATTGGGTGGAGTAAAGGCAATTGCCGGATTTGATTCATTTTAATCATCATCTCCACCTCCTTCGTGTTCTCCTTCTCCGCCACCTTCATGTTCGCCACCTTCATGTTCTGAGCCATTTTTATGGCATGAAATGCAATTGGTGAGGTTGGTAATTCCATGTTCCCGGTGCTTGCCAATGATGCGGCTTTCAGAATGCTCATGGCAACCATAGCAGGTATAAGCCTTATAGTTATTGGATGTGTGGCAGGTTATGCATTCAGCGTTGTGGTGACCATCCAGCGGGAAGTAATTGGAATGATCAAAATTTGCCGGCTTCCAGGCGTTTGTGGAATGACATTTTGTACAATTGTCTTTAAGTGATTTGTGGAAAGTATCTCCGGGTATCTGGTGACAACCTGTACAATTGGTTTTATCGGCACCTGATATCATTTCATGATTGAACTTTGTTCCGGACTTCCAACTCTGTGTGTTATGGCAGCCTGTGCAATTTCCTGGAACGAGTTTGTGTACCTTATCAACAGGTGGCTGATGGCAACCGCTACAGTTATTTTTATCTGTACCTTCTATCAGATCATGATTAAATACCACACCCGATTTCCAGTCTTTAGTATTGTGACACCCGACACAGGAAGTAGTTGAAAGTTGTTTATGGGTTTTATCTGAAGGTCGGTTATGGCATGTGATACAATTGTTTTTTTGAGTGCCGGATAATAGGTTGTGGTCAAACAATGTTTTAGAACGCGAAGGGTCGGTTCCTTTATGATCGGTATGGCAAGCAGTGCAATTCTGATCTTTAAGGTTTTGATGAAACAGAATTGGCAATTTTCCTGTTTTCTTTGCTCCGGCTGTGTCATCCTTGCCTATATCTGCCAGTTTATGACATACTATGCATTTTTGAGTGGAAATACCCCAAAACGGATCATGGCAGGAGTTGCATTTGGTTTTAATGTCCTGATGGCTTTGCACCAACTCGCCCGGATTGATCATGATGTGTGGGAAATAAACAACCAATGCGGAGCTGGCAACAATAATCAATAATGCTATTAGATTTTTCATTTGCTATACATTACAATGGTTATGATGTGGGTTAATGATAACAATGCGAGTATCAGCGTTATGGGCAAGTGAACAGATCGCCACTTTTTCATCATATCTACGAATATAGAATCATAGAAAAGTTTGTCCTCGGCTTCTGTACTGCTGATGCCGTTTTTTATCAGTTCCTGCTTTTTTTCTTTTAGCGTTTCATTGGCCTTCTTAAGGATAAACTTCCCGATCAGGCCGGTAGCAACGGAAATTAATAACATGAAAAGAGCGAGCCAGGGCAGCACGGCATTGAAGTGAATGCCGGCATGTACCATAATCATTACCGCTCCTGACCAGGACAGATACTCATGCAATTGAAGCATCTGTTTTGGCGCTCCTGTTTTTATTATCTGCCGCTTTCTTAACGAGTATATGAATGAGACAAGAATAGTAATAGTACCTACGAAGCCCATGTAACGACCTATTATCTCCAGATGATACCTATGGAAAAAATAGTCAATAGCGATAGTTGCTCCTATCAATAGCAGATACCATTGGAAAAATGGTACAACATACTTGAAAAATATAGAATTCTTCATGGACTACATTTAAAGATGTTTAAAAAATCAAATCAATATTGATTAGCAATATTGTATTGGCAGGGCAAGGATGTGAAGAGTAACCATGTGCAAAAACAACTGGTTCTGGTTATTCTTGTTTAGTAAAGATCATTAGAATAATACATTGAATTACTGATTAATGTCAGGTTGAATGGCTATGAAATGTTAAAAGTGTATATGGCGAATTGCGTATGACACCTTCAGGTCTTTGGGTGGATTTATTTATTTATTCAGATTGTTTTATCTCATTAATATGTTTCTTGTTCGTACCACCAATAGGCATCTTCGACCATCTCCTGAGCCGTAGCCCTGATCTCAATTTGGAACATCTTTTAAGAGGCTTTCTTTTTCCTTAGTAATTCTTTGGATTCTGCCAGGCTATAAGATTTGCCCTCACCTCTTAAATACTTTTTACGTTCTTCATTTAAAAACTGAAGCTGCTCTGCACTAAGCGTTGTATCTGCCTGGTCATGTATGCTTTCTTCTAATAAAGCATACAGGCCTATTATCTTTTTATCATCTGCATTTTCCAGATAACTCAATAACTGTTTTCTCATTGCCGGAGTTGTCATACAGGTGCTTTTTGTAAAATTACAGAAATTATCAAACGGAAATATATAATTGTAAAATCTCAGTGCTGAATCATGTTTACCAGGCGAAAGAATTCGATTTTCAATAATCAAAAGAGATCTGCCCAATAATTTCTTTTTTCAATTCCCTCCCTCATCCTACATTCGCAGCCCGAAATGTATAACATGATAGAATTTGTTCCTGGCGTTGCTGCCAAATTGAATTTAAGGACACAGGATGTAACAGCAGTATTGCAGTTGCTGGGTGAAGGAGCTACCATTCCATTTATAGCCCGATACCGTAAAGACAAAACCGGTGCGCTTGATGAGGTGCAGATTCAGCAGATACAGGATGAGGCCAACTTTCAGAAAGAGTTTTCGGAGCGTAAAGCATTTATAGAAAAGACGATTACAGAGCAGGGTAAAATGACTCCGGAGTTGCAGCGTAAGATCAATGCGGCTACTACAATTGCTGCACTGGAAGATATCTATCTGCCCTATAAACCAAAACGAAGAACCAAGGCTCAGGTGGCCAGGGAGAATGGGCTGGAACCGCTTTCTGTCCTGATCTTTGAGCAAGGGAATTTCAATCTTATAAAGGAAGCTGAAGGGTTTTTAAATGAGCATGTTAAGACTCCTGAGGATGCAATAGCAGGTGCACGTGATATAATAGCCGAGCAGGTGAATGAACATGCCGAGGTGCGCGCACGCATGCGCCGGTTGTTTGAAAGTATGGCTACTGTGCAAAGCAAAGTGGTGTCAGATAAGGAGCAGGAAGCAATTAAATACAAAGATTATTTTGATTTTACTGAGCCAATCAATAAGATACCTTCTCACAGGCTGCTGGCTATAATGAGGGGATTTATGGAAGGCGTGTTGCGCATGGAAATATCGCCTGTGGAGGAAGATGCACTCGCTACCATAGAGGACATGTTCCTGAAATCGGATAACGAGGCGGGTGTGCAGGTGAAAAAGGCGATCAGAGACTCATGGCGTAGATTGTTGCATCCCGGACTGGAAAGTGAATTCCGGTCTTCGCTTAAGGCAAAGGCAGATGATGAAGCCATAAATGTATTTTCAGAAAACCTGAGGCAGTTGTTATTAAGTTCGCCACTGGGCAGCAAGCGTATACTGGCATTGGATCCGGGATACAGAACTGGTTGCAAGGTGGTGTGCCTGGATGAAAAAGGTGCGCTTATAAATACAGGGTTGATCTATATTCATGAGCCCAACAGGCTTATGGATGCAGAACATAAGATCCGGACCATGGTTAAAGAGTATGCTATTCAGTCGTTTGCAATAGGGGATGGTACAGCAGGCCGGGAAACTGAACAGTTCATAAAGAAACTAAATTTAGGGCTGCCTGTTTTCCTGGTAAATGAAGATGGCGCTTCGATATATTCGGCATCTGAAATTGCCCGTGAAGAATTTCCGGATGAAGATATTACGATACGTGGTGCAGTAAGTATTGGCCGCAGGCTTATGGATCCATTGGCTGAATTGGTGAAGATTGACCCTAAGAGCATTGGTGTAGGGCAGTATCAGCATGATGTTAACCAGGTGCGTCTTAAGGAACGACTGGACCAGACCGTTATCAGTTGTGTGAATACAGTAGGGGTTAACCTGAATACTGCCAGCAAGCATCTATTGCGTTATGTGAGTGGTATAGGCCCGGGTATTGCTGAGAATATCATTAGTTACCGGAATGAGTTAGGTCGTTTTACCTCACGCAGGCAACTGATGAAAGTACCCCGGTTGGGTAATAAAGCCTATGAGCAATGTGCGGGCTTTCTCCGTATTAAGGATGGTGATGATCCGCTGGATGCGAGTGCGGTGCATCCGGAGGCATACAAAGTGGTATCGGATATGGCGGCAGATATAGGAGTGGAAGTGAAATCACTGATAGGTAATGAGGAGTTGATAAAGAAGCTGGAGCCGAAAAAGTATATAACTAAAGAAACAGGGGAGCATACACTGCGCGATATTATTAATGAGCTAAAAAAGCCCGGCCTTGATCCGCGCAGTGAGGTGCAGCAGTTTGAGTTTGCTGCTATATATGGCATTGAGGATGTAAAGGTAGGTATGGTGGTTCCCGGATCTGTAACCAATATTACCCGCTTTGGCGCTTTTGTAGATATAGGTGTAAAACAGGATGGTCTTGTGCACGTATCGGAAATTGCGAATAAATATATAACTGACCCCAATGAAGTTTTAAAACTCAACCAGAAGGTAAATGTGCTGGTTACAGAAGTGGATATAGCACGTAAACGCATTGCCCTCTCTATTAAACAAGCCGAGGCTCCCCCGGCAAGAAAGGAAAAGCAAATGCCGCCCCAACCACGCAAAGACTTCAATAAGCCAAAAGAAAAAGACCCGGCACCGCTCAATATGAATGATGCATTGAGTATGCTAAAAAACAAATTCGGAAAATAATTGCTTATCTTGGCTTTGAAAGAGATACGCAATGTTCAGGAATTTCATTTTGGTAGGTGCTGGTGGAGCCGCAGGTAGCATGGCCCGTTATGGGGTAGGGTATCTGGTAAGTCGTGTTCTTCCATCGGCTTTTCCGTTTGGTACTTTTACTATAAATATAGTTGGTTGTTTGCTTATAGGGTTGCTTTTTGGACTGGCAGGGCGCAATAACTGGTTGCAGGAAACCGGCATGCTGCTGTTGGCTACAGGTTTTTGCGGTGGCTTTACCACATTTTCAACATTCGCACTGGATAACATTACACTGATGCAAAAGAGCCAATCTTATATTGCACTGGCCTATACAGGATTAAGTATTGTAATTGGGCTGCTGTTATGCAGGGTGGGGATTTGGCTGGCGAGCTGATCTGTGAATTTATTTGTATATTTGCAAAATAATACAATAACATGAATTCAGGTTTTGTAGGCTTTGAAGAAGTCAAAAAAATGTACCCCGATGAATGGGTGCTTTTGGGTAATCCTCAGATGAGGAACACCACTGTTATTGGGGGGGTTGTGGTTTATCATAGTAAGGATAAGAAAGAGGTTTGTTATATTGGGAGAGATAAGACTTCAGATTTCTCTAAAGTAACAATAGCATATACCGGGGATCTCAAACATACAAGAAGGATTGGAATATTAAGACGGTTATGAGCAACTTTACATTCAGTCTTAATTCTGATGATGATGTAATAATTGTTAATGCAGTTATTGAAAACAAATATGAATTCAGACTTGCATTAGATACTGCAGCTACCCATACAACAATTGATAGCAATGTTCTTTATTTTTCAGGATATGAATTGAAAAACAGTAAGGGTGAAATTGAGGTAGAAACTTCAAACGGAATTATAGTTGTAGAATTGTTTGAAATAGCTGATCTCGAATCATTAGGTATTTATAGAAACAATTTTGAAGTTCAGGTTTATGATTTCTTAGCCCACAATATTATTTCTGATTATGATGGCGTGATAGGGCTAAATTTCCTTAAAGGGCATAAAATATGTATTGATTTTGAGAAAGGTGTGATCAATGTGAATCCAAGCAATAACTCCTTTTGATTTATAACCCGTTGTTTGGTAATTTCGCACTGCCAATAATTATTAAATTTTACCATGCTGGATATTAAAGTGCCGTCTGTAGGTGAGTCTATCACCGAAGTTACCCTTGTGAAGTGGATAAAGAAAGAAGGTGATTATGTGAATCGCGATGAAGTGCTTTGTGAATTGGAGTCGGAAAAAGCAACCTTTGAACTTAATGCCGAACAGGCTGGAGTCTTGCATATAGTAGCCAGCGATGGCGCAACACTGAAAATAGGAGATATAGCCTGTAGTATTGATGAGAGTGCACCAAAGCCTCTTAATTCTGAAACTATTGCACCAGTTCCTGTAAAAGAACCAGCTAAAAATGTTGCAGCTTCTGTTGCAGCAAATACTATTGTGCATGATGCGCCAAAAGCCGAGGTAAAGGCCACGCCGGTTGCCCAGGCTATTATGAGCGACAAGCAAGTGAAGCCCGATGCAATTAAGGGTACCGGTGCAATGGGTAAAATACTAAAAACAGATGTATTGGAGGCGCTTACCCATCCCGGCCGAAAGGGTGGGGAGTCTGCTTTTTCACGCGAAGAAAAGCGCGACAAAATGAGCAATTTGCGTAAGACGATTGCGCGCAGGCTTGTTGAGGCGAAGAATAGCACCGCTATGCTGACTACTTTCAATGAGGTGGATATGTCCCGCATCATGGAGATCAGGAAGCAGTATAAGGATACTTTTAAAGAATCACATGGTGTTAATCTGGGGTTCATGTCTTTTTTTACAAAGGCCTGTTGTATTGCCTTGCAGGAGTGGCCTGCTGTGAATGCGTATATAGACGGCGAATCGCTTGTGTATCATGAGTATTGCGACATCTCGATAGCTGTATCAGGCCCCAAGGGACTTGTAGTGCCTGTAATCCGCAATGCGGAAAGCATGGGCATGGCCGACCTGGAAAAGAAAGTTGTGGAACTGGCTGCAAAAGCAAGAGAAAATAAATTAAGCCCTGATGAAATGGCGGGAGGAACATTTACTATTACCAATGGTGGTGTGTTCGGTTCACTGATGTCTACGCCTATAATCAATATTCCGCAATCTGCCATACTGGGCATGCACAAAATACAGGATCGGCCGATGGCGATAAATGGCAAGGTGGAAATACGCCCTATGATGTATCTGGCCCTTAGTTACGATCATCGCATAATTGATGGCCGGGAATCTGTAGGATTCCTTGTCAGGGTAAAGGAATTACTGGAAAATCCGGAACTTTTGTTGTTTGGGAAAGATCCGGTGAAGGCGTTGCTGGAGGTGTAATAAACTCAATAATTTATAAAACATGGGGCTAACCAGATCGTCTTTCGACTTTTAGGTTAGCCCCAATTATTATGATATCAAATAGATAGTATCAGAATTAAGCGTTCAGTTTCGCTTTCAATCCCTCATTCAGCGCATCAAGGAATTCCTCAGTGTACAGGTAGTGCTCACCATGGTTTACTTTATTGCCATAGATACATACAGCAAGGTCCTTGGTCATTTTACCACCTTCTACCACCTCAATACAAACCTGCTCCAATGCATTGGAGAAGTTGATCAATTCCTGGTTGTTATCCAGCTTGCCACGGAATGCAAGACCCCTTGTCCATGCAAAAATTGATGCAATAGGATTGGTGGATGTAGGGCGTCCTTTCTGGTACTCGCGGTAGTGACGGGTAACAGTACCATGAGCTGCTTCAGCCTCCATGGTGTTGCCATCAGGAGTGATCAGCACAGAAGTCATCAATCCTAATGATCCGAAGCCCTGAGCTACTGTATCGCTCTGTACATCGCCATCATAGTTTTTACAAGCCCATACAAAATTACCATTCCATTTCAAAGCACTGGCAACCATATCATCGATAAGGCGGTGCTCATAAACAATACCTTCTTTGTCGAATGCGGCTTTAAATTCCTTCTGATAGTTATCTTCAAAAATATCCTTGAAGCGGCCATCATATTTTTTCAGAATGGTATTCTTGGTAGAAAGATAAAGAGGCCATTTTTTAGACAATGCCATATTGAAGCAGGCACGTGCAAAACCTATGATCGACTCATCTGTATTGTACATAGCCATAGCCACGCCGTCGCCCTTGAAATTGAACACTTCATGCTCAATAACTTTTCCGTCTTCACCTTCAAATTTAATAGTCAGTTTACCCTTGCCCTTGGTTACGAAATCAGTGGCACGATACTGGTCGCCAAATGCATGACGGCCTATGCAGATCGGGGCGGTCCAGTTTGGAACCAGCCTTGGGATATTGCTCATTACAATAGGCTCACGGAAAACCGTACCATCAAGTATATTGCGGATGGTGCCGTTAGGGCTCTTCCACATCTGTTTCAGGTTGAATTCAGTTACCCTTGCTTCATCGGGAGTAATAGTTGCACACTTGATACCTACACCATATTGCTTAATCGCATTGGCCGAGTCGATAGTAACCTGGTCGTTGGTAGCATCACGATGCTCAATGCCGAGGTCATAGTACTTGATATCAATATCAAGATAAGGGAGGATCAGTTTTTCTTTTATGTACTTCCAGATGATGCGCGTCATTTCATCGCCATCAAGCTCCACAACGGGATTTGCTACTTTAATTTTTGCCATTTGCTGTATTTATTATTTAATTTATATAACAATAATTGTGTTTTAACCCGCGCAAATGTAAGGCGTTTATTTAAGATATTTTATGAGAGAAATCAGGAAATAAATAGGTTAATGTCTACTCGGAGAATAGAAAAGCCTCAATTTCAGATATAAATTCGGTTGCAGGTTACAATAAATCAACCACCTCATCCCGACTCAAAACTAAATTGGTATTGTAATTATCACTGATTAATGTTTCTAACTTTTAGTCCAGTTTGTCAATATAGATCAGTAGTTCGTTCCAGTTTATTTTCGATGCATTGAGCTTTGACTCGTAGGCGCTGTTTACCAGTCCAACCAATCTTTCTTTGATTTCATCGACCGTCATCGACGAACCCTTTAAATAAATTGGTTTCCCATTATAAACCACCACCAGGTTGCGTATATCTATATCATCCGGTTGGTAAATGAAGTCATGTTTCTCATCATAAATGTTCAATCTGCCTTCATGCACAATCCTGTAAAGCCCGTTTTCATCATTCTTTATCCGAACCAGTTCTAAGTGTTTGTTGTCTTCATTATTTACGCTTACACAGGTCAGGTGTTTTTGTTTGGGTTTGAATTTATAATCATAGTTGCGGCCTGAATCAGTTTTCTCGAGAGAGATGGAATTATGGTCCAAAGTAATGGAGCCTCTTAATGTATCGAATGCGTAAACAACAAAGCCTTCCAGTTTTTCCAGAACAACGCCACCTGAACCATTATTATAGTAATTGTCATTATTAGCAACCGCTCCGGATGAGTAATACTCCCCGTAATTTGGCGTATACATTATGCCTGCACCTAATGATAGCATATTCATATAAGAGTTATAGAAATAAGGATTATAGCCATTATCGTAATAATAAGCCGGGAAATAACCGGTATTATGATTGTCACCGGTTGGGAGCGGCGTATTTCCGGTACGGGTATTGGGTGGCATTATCCTGATGGGTCTTGTGGCGGGGACTGTCCTGTTATTATTTGGTTCCAACCGGGTTGGAGTATTGCCAATTGAGGATTTGCTTCCGGCACCAGGCTGATTTCCCCTTACAGGTCTGTTTTTATTTACGGAAGGTTTTACAGCAGTTGTTCTAACCGGGGCATTGCCAGGTTTGGCCTCTCCCTGGTTACGGCTATTCTGTCCGTAAGTAACCTGGACGAGTAAAAATGAAATAAAGACTGCAAATAGTTTAATACGCAGCATATAATAGGTAGTCTACCGGCTGATTAGCGCCCGATAGGCTATCAAAGTTCACATTTTAAATTTTAATTCTCATTTAATTTTTTTGATTTTTTTAGGAACAGACACAAAATTACTTCCACAAGATTCCTTAGCTTGCTGCCCGATGCAGTGGATTTTTTGGTTAATAGCAATAATAACATCAGTAGGTGCCGGTTACTGGGTATACCGTGCCGACAGCAAGCGTGCGGTGCCTTACCCATGGGCTACTTCATTATTAAGAAGCCTGGTGGTATTTTTTACCCTGCTGTTATTACTTGTACCTACAATAATTATTACGAAAAATGTAATTGAGAAGCCAATAGTGCTGCTGCTTCAGGATAATTCTCGCTCTGTGGGCAATGCGCTTGGAAACGACTCTGCAGCATACCGGAAAAGTATGGAAGAACTTACCGCTCGCCTGGCATCACAATACAAGGTGGTGCAATGGGGTTTTGGTAACACCGTGCAAACAGATAGTACCTTTATATATCGCCAGCAGGCTACCGATATATCGGCTGCTCTGGCCAGGGCACAGGAATTTTATGGCATCCAGAACCTGGGCGCTGTGATACTGGCCAGCGATGGCCGTTTCAATCAGGGGCTAAACCCGTTATATCAGCAATTGGCGCTGCATAGTCCTGTTTATACCGTAGCCATAGGCGACAGTACCAGGCAGAAGGATATCAGGATAGCCAGGGCATATGCCAACAAATCGGTGACCATAAACAGCAGCTTCGAGATACGCGCTGATCTGGTAGCCGAACTTTGCAGGGGCTACAACAGCGCAATATCTGTAAAGGAAGGCGACGAGCCTATATCCAATGTGCCGCTGGCAATAAATACCGATAAGTACGACCGTTCGGTTTCATTTACCCTTAAAGCTACAAAGGCCGGTTTGCACCATTATACAATTTCGGTGCCGGATGCCGGTGGGGAGAAAAACCTTACCAATAACAGGAGGGATATTTTTGTGGAAGTACTTGATGAAAAGAAAAGTATCCTTATTGTTTCGGCTGCCCCGCACCCCGATGTGAATGCCATTAAAGACGCATTGAGCGGATTGGAAAGCTACAAAGTTACCATAGCAACTATTGAAAATATGCCGGCATCACTGGCACCTTATAATGTGATCATCGCGCATGGCCTGCCATCGTTGCGCAACCGCATAGCGCCTCAGCTTATTGCCGCACACAAACCCACCTGGTTTATACTGTCATCGCAGACTGATCTCGCCGCGCTCAATACCATGGAGGCAATGACACACACTACATTTACACCATCGGGCAACCGGGATGTGCAGGGCCTTTATAACCCGTCATTCAATATCTTTCTTTTACCGCAGAATATACAGTCTGTTACTGATAAAATGCCGCCACTGCTTACCAATACCGGGAATATAGCATCGGCGCCGGGAGCCGGTAATCTGTTTTATCAGAAAGCATGGGATGGTGATAAATTGCCTCTGTGGACAATGCAGCAGGGGAGCGTACCTACGGCCATTCTTGCCGGCGAAGGAATATGGCGTTGGCGGCTTTACGAATTTAAAAACTTCAACGGGCATACCGTAGTAGATGAATGTATCAGGCAAACAGTGGCCTATCTTTCGGCCAACAGCAAGGAACGTCCGTTTACTGTTTCGCTGCCCCGATATGTGTGGAGTGACCAGGAGCCGATATATATGAGTGCCTACCTGCTTAATGCCAATAACGAGCAGGTAAATACTCCCGATGCGCAACTGACTATAACTGATAGTGCAGGCCGTAAACAGAACTTCTCGTTTGAGCGCAATGGCGGCGCCTATAATCTGAACATAGGTATATGGGCTGGTGGCACTTATACCTTTTCAGCTCATACCGCTTACAATGGTAAAGAATATACGGCTGCAGGGAGTTTTGTGGTGGAGAGTATGCCACTTGAATTAATTGAAAGCGGCGCAGACTATCCTTTACTCTATGGCATTTCTCAGAAATACAATGGTGGATTTGTAACGTCGAAAAATGTAAGTGTTTTATACGACAGTATTACACATAATGAGCGTGTTAAGCCACTCATTCAGACCTCCACGGAAACTGTGCCACTGGTTGACAGGAAATGGTATTTCTTCATTATCCTGTTGCTGGCGGTAGGAGAGTGGTTATTAAGGAAATACTGGCTGGCGCAGTAATCAAGCCACTGTGACTTTAAAACAGAGTCTTTTAATAATTGTTTAAGTTTTTGGCCAATTCTGATAGCCTATTGTTGCTAACCGGGTTAAATTCTTTATTGATTGTATTTTCCTTACTAATTTTACGAGATAAACCAATGGCAATAAAGCAATTGGTCAATTAAGATATAATGTTTCTTCAATTCCAGAATAACCCCGGTAACGACCTGATTCTGAAAAAGCATGCACTGATAGATGAACAAACATCTCCTCTGCAGCGCATTATGTGGATATATGATGCCGCTGAACCGGAGCGCCGCAGCTTTGAAAACAATATCTGCGCCTTTCACATTGGTAAGGGATACTTTATGAGTGTGGCCCATAACCTGAGATCACAGGCCGGTTATTTCAAATCAATAGATGCCGAACTGTACAGAAGTGAACTATTTACCAAACTGGACGGTTCGCAAAGCAGGCTGCTTGATCAGCATTATTTTACTGACGATTATACCCGGAAAAAGTATCTCAATAATGCCGATCCTAATAACATTCATGCCATCGCCAATGTGCTGAAGCAAAAAAGATTTGATACCCGTTGGGTGACCATGGCCGAAAAGAAAATTTGCAATCCTTACGTGGTATTCCAATTTAAGAACAACCTGTTTTATAATGATCCTGAACTAACCAGGCAGTTGGGTCCGCAACGTCAGTTTTATGAAAATGGCATCCAGAAATATACTTTTTTGGTTGAAGTGGAGTTGGTTAAAGCCTTCTACAGTGCCGACATTGCCTTATACAAAATGGTAAATGTATCAGAAGAACTGATCAACAAGATACCATACCTTGACATTGATCTGAATTTTCTGGATGAGCCAAAGGATAAGCTGTATTGTTTGCAGAGTTCACCCACCTCATCGGCAGGCAGGATGCTGAATGAAGCTACCATAGAGGGTATGCTCGATCACTTCAACCTGTTCCCTGATGATATAGGAGGTAATTATGTGGTCGAGGGTTACCGGTATCTTATAAAAGGGTATTTTCGTTTTGGCTCGTCTGGTGCGCCTTATATCCTGTATGATGAAGTGAAGGGCAGATTTGTAGTGAATGCCATTCAGAGTGAGGCAAGCGGAATACAATTATCCATCAAGAATGACAAGGAAGGCAACTTTCAGTATATCAATGCCATAGCATCGCCGCTATATGTTATTAAAGACGAACTGGCAGCATTTCTGAAATAGCAGGCCGGTTAGTGGTCATACTTAACACTGAAGGGGTTGGCAACAGCATCCTTCTCATGGCAATTAAGGTGTATGTCCTGAATGAAAATGGTAACATCTTTATAGTCCCATTCTTTTATCTTGGATTTCTGAATCTCAGTCATCTCCCATGTATTGGAATATAAAGGCCCGAAAAAGTCATGCCCCGGCGCTTGCAGCGATACAGTAAAACCCGATACACGGCAACCAACAGAATCCGTAGTAAGTATGGGATTGGAGAGAATTGCTTCGCGGGTAGTATAGTAGGTTCTGATACTGCCTATCCACACATTAGGGTAGGGTAACTCAGCAGCTTTTTTCTGCTTTTTTTGTTTATGTTGCGCAGAAGAAATTAATGCAGGTAACAATAGTAAAAGGAGTAGGCAGATCTTTTTCATTTCTGGTTAATTGTCGGAAGTGTCCTGAGTTTAATGATTAAAGGTATAAAAGATTTTATTCTCAATGGTTTGAAATAATGTGAATGCTGAGGTTGGGAATTGCCCTTGTCACTCCATCCGGGCCATAAGCATGGATATCTTCAAACATTATTTCATCCCCATTTTTCAGGGTACGGATTTCGTCTGTAATTTTTTGTTCAAATTGAACCCCGCTAAATCTTTCCTTTAAGTTACGAGCATTCATCCGGTATCGATTCAGATTATGATTGCGGATAATGATAATGACATAATCATGGATATTGAAATTGTATGAGGGCTTCAAAAACTCACCTATGGGAGAGAAGTGGAGGAATGGAGCCGCCAGGATCTCTGCTACAGTTGCAGAAGTTTCCTTAACTATGCCAAGCTGTAATCTTGGATTAGTAAGGTATTTGAGTGTAAATGTTTTCTTATAAATTTCCTTACCTGCATTATTAACATGCAGCGTAACGTCGTTTTTATCCACAACATTCAGTTCGTAAAATGAAAGGTCTGAGGTAGAATTTTTATCAGGCTCAAGGGTTTTTCCTTCAAAAACGACCTTGCAGTTTTCAGGCAGATTTTTAATGCAAATCCTGTTAGCTATACCCAGGTAAAGAATATCCTTTGTAGAATCAGTCAGAGATAATTGGCAGGTGGTTATCTGGGCGGAGGAATTGAAATTAATACCAACAAATATTAATAAACAAGTGAGAAATCTGGTTATCATAAAATGACTAATTTAGTATAAACAAATTACAGCTCAATAAATGCTATTTCAAAACACTAATGTGAAAATAGGAAACAAAAGGGAGCATTTTTAAAAAATCCGCCAAATAAATAGGGCGTCATAATCATAAATACCTTCCCGTATAACTCTCCTTCACTTTTTTCAATCCTCCCGGTTCACCTTCATACAATAAGTAGCCGCCACCAATACCGCCTTCTGGTCCAAGGTCTATAACCCAATCGGCACATTTTATTACATCGGTATTGTGCTCTATGACTATTATCGAATGCCCCTGTTCTATCAAGGCATCGAAGGAACCCAGGAGCTTTTTAATATCGTGCATGTGCAGGCCGGTGGTGGGCTCATCGAAGATGAACAACACCTTATCCTTCATTTTGCCCCTGCCCAGGAATGAAGCCAGTTTCACACGCTGTGCTTCACCTCCGCTCAGCGTATCGCTGCTTTGCCCCAGTTTGATATAGCCAAGTCCAACATCGCTCAGTGGCTGGAGTGCGGATGCCAGCTTTTTCTCATCGGCGAAGAAAGCTATTGATTCATCAACGCTCATTTCCAGCACATCGTATACACTTTTGGTACGGTAGGTTACCTCAAGTACTTCATCTTTAAATCGTTTACCCTTGCACACTTCACAAAGCAGGTGCACATCGGCAAGAAACTGCATCTCTACTACCACTTCACCCTCACCCTTACAGGTATCGCACCGGCCACCATCGGTATTGAAAGAAAAATGTTTTTCGGCAAAACCACGCATTTTAGATAAAGGTTGTTTCGCGTATAGTTTACGTATCTCGTCGTATGCCTTGATATAGGTAACCGGGTTGCTGCGCGATGACTTGCCTATTGGGTTCTGATCTACCTGCTCAACAAGATTAATGTTTTGCATATCGCCCGATAATGTTCTGAATATACCCGGTCTGTCGGAGCCTTCCCCATAATGTTTCTGAAGGGCAGGGTACAAGGTCTGCTTTACCAGTGTTGTTTTTCCGCTTCCGCTCACACCTGTTACAACACACAGCAAATTGAGCGGGAAATCCACATCAATATTTTTAAGGTTGTTTTGCCTGCATCCTTCTATCCTGATCTTGCCGGTAGGTTTGCGCCTGATGGCAGGGGCTTCAATTTTCAACGCGCCGCTCAGGTATTTGCCGGTAAGGCTGGCAGGATTTTTTATCAATTCATCGTATGGCCCAACAGCCACAACCTCGCCACCCAGATGGCTTGCTAGTGGGCCCATGTCTATAATATAGTCTGCCTCCCGCATCATCATTTCATCATGCTCAACTACCACAACTGTATTACCAAGGTCGCGCAAAGATTTTAATACACGAATCAGGCGTTCGGTATCCCTGCTATGCAAGCCAATACTAGGCTCATCGAGTATATACAATGAATCAGTAAGATTGCTGCCCAGGAATTTGGTAAGCTGGATACGTTGACTCTCACCACCGGATAATGTGTTGGCAAGCCGGCTTAGTGAAAGATAACTTAATCCCACATCCAGCAGTGTTTTCATGCGCTGGTTTATTTCTATCATGATACGTTTGGCAATGGTGGTATCATGCTCCGATAACTTCATGGATTGCAGCCAGTCAAAAAGTTCATCGGCCGGGCGAAACATCAGGTCGGCTATGGTTACGCCGTTTATTTTTACATACAGTGCATCTTTCCTCAACCGTGAGCCTTTGCAGGTATGGCAGGTAGTACGCCCCCTGTATCGGGCCTGCATAACACGGTATTGCACCTTATAGAGGTTTTGCTCTACCATGGTAAAGAAATCGCGTATGCCACTCACTTTGGCATTACCATCCCATAGCAGGCTGAGTTCAGCTTGCGAAAGGTCGGCTACCGACTTGTGTATCGGGAAATCATATTTAACAGCAGCCTTCATAAATGCCTGCTGCCATTCGCTCATTTTTTCGCCACGCCAGCACACCACAGCGCCTTCATATACACTGAGCCGGTTGTCTGGTATTACCAGGGCATCGTCTATGCCCAGTACCTGGCCAAAACCTTCGCATGTCGGGCAGGCGCCATAAGGATTATTAAAGGAAAATAAATTGGGTGTAGGCTCATCAAATACAATACCATCTGCCTCAAACCGGTTATTGAAGGTGTGCATGGTCTTGCCATCCACCTCTACATGGCATTCGCCCTCACTTTCATAAAATGCGGTCTGAATACTATCGGCCAGGCGGTGCAGGTCATCTTCGTCGAATTCCGGTTTTACCACAATACGGTCTATCAGCAGATTTACTTTTGCTTTACCAATGGCAACACTACCATCCAGTACACTTTCAATGCGAATTGGTTTTTCATCAACCTTTGGTGCATAAATTCTACTGAACCCTTTTTGCATCAGTATATTCAGTTCTTCTTCCAACGTGCGCTGGTAGCGAAGCACCAATGGCACAATAAACTGAACCTTGGCGCCGACCGGTAAGGTTTTTACAAAATCAACAACATCAGTTACGGTGTCTTTTTTTACTTCTTTACCGCTTACCGGTGAGTATGTTTTTCCTATTCGTGCAAATAACAACCTGAGATAATCATAGATCTCGGTCATGCTGCCTACAGTACTTCTTGGAGTTCTGGTCGTTACTTTTTGTTCAATAGCAATAGCCGGACAAATACCCCGTATATAATCCACATCAGGTTTATCCATGCGCATCAGGAACTGCCTGGCATAAGCGCTGAGGCTTTCAGCATAGCGTCTCTGCCCCTCGGCAAACAAAGTATCCATGGTAAGTGATGATTTACCACTGCCGCTAACTCCTGTTACCACAACCAGTTTATTGCGGGGGATGGATACATCTACATTTTTAAGGTTGTGCATTCTGGCACCTTTGATAAATATGGCATCATGAGTATCCGGAATCAGTGATTCACCTGGTGTATGGTGTTCCACTTCAGGCGCAGATATTGCCTCCATCTCCATTTCCTTTGTTATTGCTGCTGCAGTAGCCTTTTTCTTAGGGCTTTTTGCAATTGTCGTTTTCTTAACTGCCATAATAGTGGTAAGTGTAAAATTACGGGGATTTAGCGAGATGGCGGGGTCGGATTAACTCATCAGAATCATTTTCCTGCATACGATGAAGTTATAGGCGGGTTGGGGGATAGGCACACTCTTTTATACCTGTTTTTTAACAAATAGGTCCAATTGGCATTCAAATGATATTGAAGACACCGGAAATAAAATTTCTAAGATTATATGATCCCTAAATAGATAAACTATAGCCCATAAAAAGCCACAACTTCCTTTCCTTCACTATTTCTCATTCCGCGGTACATGCCTGCTGAGTTAAAGCAGAAATCATAATTGCCTTTCCCATCCACTGCAATCAGGCCGCCTTCACCACCCATTTTCACGAGCTTATCTTTAATAACCACTGCACAGGCTTCCTGCAGCGATAAACCCTTATACTCCATAAGACAGGAAACATCGTGCGCTACACATGCCCTGATAAATGGTTCACCATGGCCGGTACAGGATATGGCACAAGTGTTGTTATTGGCATAAGTGCCTGCGCCTATTACGGGGCTGTCGCCTATGCGACCGAAGCGCTTGTTGGTCATGCCACCGGTAGATGTTCCTGCGGCAATGTTGCCATGTATATCGTAGGCAACCGCACCAACGGTACCAAATTTATGGCCGGTGTTGGGCACTACGCCATCTTTCAGATTATCGCCTTTATGGTCCAGTTGGGTGAAATTTGTATCCCTTATCTCCAGCCACTGATCGTACCGCGACTGGTTAAAGAAATATTTATCAGGAGCCATTTCAATGCCCTGCGAAAGTGCAAACTCTCCTGCGCCGCTACCACTCAGGAAAACATGACCGGAATGCAGCATTACTTCGTGAGCCAGCTTAATGGGGTTCTTTATGTTTCGAACACCGGCTACAGCGCCGGCCATCAGGTTGCTGCCATCCATAAGCGCGGCATCCATTTCGTTCAATCCTTTTTTTGTAAAAACTGCTCCACGACCTGCGTTGAATATGGGATTGTCTTCCATGGCGCATATTGCCGCTACAACTGCATCCAAAGATTTGCCGCCACCTTTCAATATTTCATAACCTTTATCTAAAGCTTCTTTGAGGCCTGCATGATAATCGGCTTCCTGTTCTTTATTCATTATCGCGGGAGTAATATTGCCTGCCCCGCCATGTATCACTAATGTAAATGACATCTTTATCTGATATTGGAAATTAGTAGATGGTAAACTATGAAAAGTAAATAGGGGATAGTAGGTGCTTTAATTATTTCAGTTGATTCTTTCTTCTGTATGCGTTACTCGAGATAAACTGCAACAATTTTTTTGTCTTCGGTCTCCACCTCAATATGATCCTGAAGGGTTGTGGCTATGGTATGGCCAACTATATCTGAGGCTATGGGGAATGATTTATGCTTCCGGTCTACCAGTACTGCAACCATAAGTTTCTTCATGTCGAAACACAGCAATGAATTCAGGCAATAGAAAATGGTTTTACCAGAGCTTACTACATCATCTACCAGCACAACTGTGCGGCCATCAAGATTCATGCCGGGGTCTATTGCAGTGCCGGGAAGTTTTTTCTTGTTAACCTTCAGCGGCAATGTAATCACTTTCAACGGACTGATTTCTTTAACCAGTGCAGACAAATTTTCAGCCAGTATGCTGCCTCCTCCATCAATGCCGATTAATATTATTTCCTGCTCATCGCTGTTTTTCTCCCATATTTCATAGGCCATGCGGCGCAGTTTATATGCTATGCGCTCCTGTTCCAGAATGAGTACCCGTTTCTTCTTCATAATAAGATCAGTTTGTTCTTATGGCCACTACCGGATCAAGGCGTGATGCAAACCAGGCTGGTATGATACCCGAAATGACCCCAACCACAAGAGATATGGTAATGCCGACAAAGAAATTGTAGAATGATAATGTAACATGAAAATCTATTCCGTAGGTAAGGATGAGGCTTAATAACAGTACAATAGCAATACCCATTGCACCGCCAATAAGGCAAAGTACAATTGCCTCAAGTAGAAATTCCCACATGATTGAAGATTTGCGTGCGCCGATGGCTTTTTTCAATCCTATTATTTTGGTTCTTTCTTTCACCGTAACAAACATAATATTGGCAATGCCAAAAGCGCCTACCAGCAATGAAAAGCCACCAATAAACCAGGCCCCGATATCAATACTCCCAAAAATACTCTCAATACGTTCTGAAACCTGACTCAGGTGATTGATAGAAAAATCATTGGCCTGACCTGGCTTTACTTTTCTTACTCTCCTCAATACCCCTTCTACTTCATATTTTACCTCTTCAAGGTTTTTGCCATTCCCTGCTTTTACTGCCAGCAATGGGTCGTGGTCAAGAGAACGGATGTCAATTAAAGTGGCTGCAGTGTAATAGGGAAAGATCACTGAGTTGTCGAAATCGAAACCCGCCATATTCTGGCCTACTTTTTTCATTACACCCACTACAATAAAAGGATGCCGCAGGAAATGGATACTCTGCCCCAGGGCATTGGTGCCGCTCGGGAACAATCCCTTATACACCTCATCTCCCAATATAACCGTATTACTGCCTCCATCCAGTTCTGATGCGCTGAGATATCTGCCACTGGCAATTTCTATATTCTGGATCTTATCAAAATCGCTTAATACTGCATAGCCTGCAATATTGCTTAGTTCCAGTTCGTTATGTTTCAGGGTCATTCCCCGGTTGGAAAGGCAAAGAGTAGCAGTAGCCACGTCCGGTACCTGCGATAAAATAGCTTTTACTTCATGAGGGGTCATGCTGGCTCTTCGCCGGTATTCCCACCATTTGTAATCACCACCTTCATCCATCCAGGGCCAGCGGCCTATATAAAGCACATCGCTGCCCAGAGTGGCCATTTCTTTCTGAATATTATTTTTCAGGCTATCAAGCACTGTAAGTACCGCAATGATGCAAAAGATACCTATTGTAATACCGAGTAAGGATAGAAATGTACGCAGCTTATTGGCCCTGAGTTCCAGGAAAGCCTGAACGATACTTGTACCGATTATCTGCGATGCATTGGTCATTATAAAGCAAATTTAATATTTGCTGCAATGCCATGAGAATATTTTATTTTACCCAATATCCTGGTAAGTTCTATTCATGAATCTGGTATAGACTGCGGATCATTCCAAACCCTGTGGATTTTTGAATAATCCTGTTATATGGCTGAGTATATCATTTGGATGAAAAATCTTTCATATTGCATATTTTCCTTTTGGCTGAAATCTTTAGCAAATGAATTCAATTACTGGTAAAATACCATCAGCCGCTTGTAATATGAACTGATGTATTGTTATACTTCCTTTTTTCATAGGTTTGTAAAAAATCAAAATTGATTTAGTGCGACCAGCCACTGCTTTTTTACTTAAGAATAAATCACTTCATTATCCCCTGTTCCGGAATTTTCTGCTGGTGCGTGTTGCTATCATTATGGCATTGAATATGCAAAGCGCTATTATCAGTTACTTCGTTTATTACAAACTTACCTTTAATGAGGTTACCCATTCAGGAGATCCGCTTGTGCTTGGCATATTGGGATTATGTGAGGTTATACCAGCTGTAGGCTTCTCACTTTTTTCCGGTCATTTTGTTGATATCAAGGAGAAGAAAACAATGATGTCATCTTGTATCATCGGGTACATAATGCTAACATCGTTTTTTGTTTTTCTTGTTTGGCCGGGATTAGGTAACCACCTGGCTAGCAAGCAAATTATCTGGCTGGTGTATGCCGGCATATTTATCGGTGGTGCGTTAAGGGCGTTTCTGGGTCCTTCGTCTTTTGCCTTGCAGGGTATGCTGGTGCCTCGTGAATTATATCCGAATTCTACCACATGGAGCAGCACTTCATGGCAGATAGGAGCGGTACTGGGTCCGCTGTTTGGTGGGTTCATGATTTTGTCGGGCTATAAAAGTGCTCTGCTGACTGTAGGTATTATTGAGGTCATTTCATTGATTGCAATAATGAGGATTCCAAAGCAGCCAATAATGAAAAAGGTAAAAGAGCCGATAGCCAAAAGCCTGGGTGAGGGGTTGCGCTTTGTGTTCAAAACACAGGTAATCCTGGCGGTTCTGTCACTCGATATGTTTGCTGTGTTGTTTGGCGGGGCTGTAGCATTATTGCCGGTATATGCCATCGATATCCTCAACGTTGGTGAAATAGGTTTTGGGTGGATGCGGGCGGCGCCGGGCATAGGTTCTGTACTTTGTCTTTTGTTATTGTCATTCCTTCCGCTTAATAAGCAGCCCGGCCTTAAGCTCATGCTTTGTATTGCCGGATTTGGAATTACCACAATAATCTTTGGTTATTGCGGCTCATTTGGTACTGATAAAATATTTTCTTTAGGAGATTTTGGCATGTCGTGGGGCTTTATTATAGCCTTCCTTATGTTATTGTTGGGGGGCATGTTCGATGCGGTAAGTGTGGTAATAAGAGGTACTGTTTTACAACTCAATACACCCGATAGCATGCGGGGCAGAGTAGCAGCAGTTAATACCATGTTCATCAGTTCATCGAACGAATTGGGTGCCATGGAAAGCGGAGTTACCGCCCGCTGGATGGGAACAATACCTGCAGTAGTCTTTGGCGGATGTATGACGATAGTGGTGGTGGGAGTCACCTTTTTTGCAGCGCCATTATTACGCACATTAAAATTGCATGGTGATAAGAAAGAGGAGTAAAATTCTTCTGTTCTCAGTTTTTAAAGCTTTTCCCAATTCGAAAGCATATTCAATTAGATTTTCGAAAAAGCAATGTAATTCTCACGCAATTCAGTATCTTTAGCTTTACAAAATTAGTCTATAATGCAAACGCTTACTATTGCTATCAATAACAATAACGCCCTGAAAACGTTGCATGAGCTGGAGGATAAACAGCTTATTAGTATTGTTCATTCAGATGAGTTGGATGTTCCTGCATTACCTGGGAAATCATTAAGCCTTTCAGAATTCAGTAAATGGGTTAATCAGGCAGAGAAAGCTCCAACTGTTACTCATGAAGAAGCCAAATTAATATGGGCAAGCAAAAGAAATCAACTCCAACAGCTTATCAGCTAAGGATTTCAACCAACGCGCTTAAAAATATTGATGAAATTACCGGATATATTGCCTTCATTAATCATCAGCCTTTAAATGCAATAAAAGTCGGTGATGCTATTTTTTCAGCTATTTCCAGAATTGGATTAAATCCATTAGCTTTTAGAGAATGTGATGAAATACCCACCCGAACAAAAATGTACCGGCGAACTGTATGTTTATCATGGATTATCATCTATAAAATAGTTCAAACTGAAATAACAATTCTGGGAATCTTACATGTCTCTAGAAAACCATCAGCTATAAGTACACTTAGAAGAATAAAATGACTTGAAATTGAACACTAATTTTTCAATCAATATTATTATTTCAAAGACTGTTCCAAAGCCGGATCGATTTTATTAAATCCATAACTTTTTGCTTTTGCTACATCCAGAAGAGCCTGAGCTTTATTGCCCATCTTACTATAAGTTAACGCCCTCATATAGTATGTTTCGCCCGATTCATGATTAATATCCAGTGCCTTGTTCAGGTCCTTAATCGCAATGTCATATTTCTGCTGCCTGTAATAAATTCGGCCTCTGTTCAGATACGGAATATAAGCATCAGGATTCTGGGAAATAGCAACCCCAAACATAATTACTGCTGAATCTACTTTGCCTTCCAGGTCCAGAAAATTTGCATAGTTGCTGTAGCCTTCAGGCAGGAATGGTTTTATGGCAATTGCCTTTTTGAATGCATAATCAGCCGAATCATACTGTTTTTGTATAGCGTAAACAACACCCAGGCCCAGATAAATACTCTCGTTTTTATCATTGATCTTCAGAGCCTGGTGGTAGGTTTTTTTTGCTTCTTCAATCTGGTTATTTTTGCGCTGCATCTCGGCAATGCAAATTATCGGGTTAATATAATCCGGCTTTCGTTGCACAGATTGGTTAAAACAATACATGCTGGAATCTCCCAGCATCTTCAATTCGGTTGCATTTGTTGCCAATTCGTACCGGGTAAAATACTCCTGTCCCAGGTAGAAATAACCTACAGGGGCTTCAGGATGTTTTTCTATATCATCCTTCCATAAGGTAACCGAGTCATACCAGTCTTTACAACGTTCATTGGTTACAAATCCCAGTACGAGGCTGTAACCTGTAATGATACCCAGTAGTATTTTACCGGTTTGTATTTTTTCGGTTCCTTCAAAGTACTCTGATATAAACCAGCCGGCAATAAAAAACAAACCCAGGTAGGGTATATATCCGTAACGATCGGAAATGATGGCGCCGCCTACAGGAATAAACTGCAGTAACAGAACAATATTGATCAGAAAGAAACCTAAACCAAATATGACCGCCCTGTTCTTGCGTGCATATACAAAAACAGCCACAGCAAGTCCGATTATGATTAAAGGGTAAACATAATAGCCGGCAGGCAGAGAATCGTTCACTTTCAGCGGATAAGGATAGAAATTGCTTAATCCCGCAGGAACAATGGCTTTCCAGAGGTAGTTGCATAAGGCATAACATCCCAGGGCAAATCTTTCAAGCGGATTGAAATGGGCATCAAGTGTCATGGCGCCAATATTTTTTTGGGCTATGACAGATAAAACACCAAACAAAACAGAGAGCCCAAAATGCGGTATCTTTTCTGCAATCCACATGAAGCTCCATTCCCTTTTCTCCAGGTAGTCTATAGCAAACAAGGTTACCGGTAAACTTACAGCCACTGATTTCGACAATAAAGAAAGTGTAAACAGAACAAGGCCCATAACGTACCAGATGGTTTTCCTTGTGCCTGTTGACCGGAGATACCAGACATAGGTAGTGCAAGACAACAAGAAAAACAATCCGTAAAGCACATCCTTACGCCCTGCCGCCCAGGCTACCGACTCTACATGCATCGGGTGCAGACCGAATAAAAGTGCTACTACTGTTGCCGCTACTGTGCGCCCGGTAAGTACTTTAATGAAAAAGTAAACGACTATTGTTACCAACACATGCAGTATTACACTGTCGAAATGATATATCCACGGCTCAAGCCCGTAATGCCCGTATTCAAAATAGTATAACAATATAGTGAGCGGGTGGTAATTGCCCATTACCGGATGGTCGGTAGAGAAAATGTTTTTTATAGCATCTGCTGAGGTATCCTTAATGAGCGAATTAGTAATGATGTATCCCAGGTCATCCCAATTGGTTAATTTATTATCAAGACATGCTTTATAAAATAAAAATGTAAGCAACGCTATCCCGGAAACAATAAATATTTGGGAATACCGGGTAAGAAAGCTGGCAGGTTCTTGAGTTGGTGTATTATTTTTATCATACACTTTTGCTTTAGGCGCTGTGGTTTGAGTTCTGCCTGCCGGATTGGCTCTAACCGGACCTTGTATGTTTTGTTTTGTTGCCATCCGTACTATAGTTATTTCTAAAGATGCTAAAGTAGGGTGTTTCCCTGTTTTTTAAAAGTAAATTAAAACTTTGGCAGTTTAAAAGGGTGTTTAAGGGTTTGCTTTTCATAAGGTGCACTGATTTAGGAAATGTGAAAGTTGAAATAAATTTATGATTTGAAAGTGCTTTATTAACTTCTGTTAAGAAAATTTTCACTACGTTTGCTCTGTTCAATAAAATGCAAGTGAATAACAAAACAAAAACTGATACACTTATCAAGCGTCCGTTATGGATACTGATGGCAGTTCTTTGTATTGTGTTTTCAAGTGCTTCCAAAAAATTAATTGTACAAAAGTTGTCGCCTTATTTGACAGTTTCCCAGTCAATCAGCAAAAAAATAAAGGATGGCAGCAGAAACAAACATCAATATTTATCCGCGTCCAGTTTCTCTGTAAACCAATCTGAACCAGAGACAGATGCCGGAATAAATTTTTATGTAACAACTCTGTTCACTTTTGCATTGTTCAGTCTGAACAGTTTTAATAAAAATGCGCCATCCTTTGTGGTTCATTCTGAGCGACCGGGTGAATGTGATCCACTATTCCTCCAATTCAGAAAATTGCTCATTTAGTCATACCATTTAGGGGAGATTCTTTCTAAACTATTCCTGATCTCCTTTTCTATCAGTATAGTTTACTGTGATCCTTTATCAGTTATTGTATTTAATTACCGGCCTGGTAATAATATTGGATTTGAATATAATTTAATTATCAAATATAATTTGTAATGAGATATTTTAATGTATCTGTTGCTGCATTGTTCCTATTATCTTCCTGTGGTCACAAAAAGGAAGTAAAGGCAGTAACCTCTGTACCTGTCGTGGATGTTATAATAGCCAAACAACAAACCGTAAGCAACCTTATAGAGGTAAATGGTACCATAATCGCCAACCAATCTGTTGAGCTTCGGCCGGAGGTTGCGGGCCGTATTGTATTTCTGAATGTGCATGAAGGAAGTAAGGTGGAAAAGGGGGCGGTTATAGCGCGGATCAATTCTGAAGATCTTCAGGCCCAGCTGGCCAAATCGAATGTGCAACTGGAACTTGCAACGACTACCGAGCGCAGGCTGAAAAAATTGCTGGACATAAACGGGGTTAATCAGAGCGATTATGATGCAGCCCTTAATCAGGTAAACAGCCTGAAAGCCGATATTAAGTACTATTCAGTTCTTATTGATAAAACCATACTGAAAGCGCCATTTACCGGCACACTGGGTTTAAGAAATGTGAGTCTTGGCGCCATTGTATCAACAACAGATGTGCTGGCATCATTACAACAATTGGATAGCCTTAAGATTGATTTTACACTGCCAGATGCATATAGTTCTGTAATACATAGGGGTGATACCGTGACCTTTAGCACAAATGCGGTGAAGCAGCAAAAGGAAAAAGCGGTTATCGTAGCCTCTGAACCCCAGGTAAATACCACAACACGCAATCTCAGAGTGCGGGCTAACATCCTGCAGAGTAATGGAAGTATAGGTTCATTTGCAAAAGTTCAGATAGACGGAGGCGAAAATACCAATACCATCATGGTTCCCACAAGTGCCATTATTCCTGATGATAAAAGTAACAAGGTGGTTGTTATAAGGGGCAGCAAAGCAATATATACCGATGTTAAGACAGGTATCAGGCAGGCCAGTAATATTGAGATTGTCAGTGGTTTAAAACCTGGCGACAGCATTGCGGTTACAGGCATATTATTTACCCGGAACAATGGAGCTGTTAAGGTCCGGAATGTGCGCTCGATAGAGGAGCAGGCAAAATAGTCTGATGGTAACGGCTATATGATCAAGCTGAAAAAATTGAGCTAAAACCATTATTAGTTATATCGGTTTGATTGGGTATAAGCATTAAAATTATTTTATAAAGACTTTACAGAATGAATATATCTGAATTATCACTAAAGAGGCCTGTACTAGCTATAGTGATGAATATTATGATTGTACTATTCGGGGTGGTAGGGTATAATTTCCTTGCGGTAAGGGATTATCCCAATATAGATCCTCCTGTCATCACTGTTTCCACACCATATACCGGTGCAAATGCCGATGTGATAGAAAATCAGGTTACTGAGCCACTGGAAAAGCAAATAAATGGCGTACCGGGTATTAAAACCATTTCTTCATCAAGTGCAATAGGCAGCAGCGTTATAACTATCGAATTTAATGTAGGGGTAAATCTGGAAGCTGCCGCGAGTGATGTAAGGGATAAAGTGAGCCAGGCTACAAAATCACTTCCTGCCGATATTGATGCTCCTCCCGTGGTTACAAAGGCTGATGCCAACAGCGATTATATTTTATTGCTTGCTGTGCAAAGCCAGACAAAAAGCATGCTGGAGTTGAGTAATTATACGGAGAATGTTTTGCAGCAACGGTTACAGACAATCAATGATGTAAGCGCCATTAATATTTTCGGTGATAAAATGTATGCCATGCGCATATGGTTGAACACCGAAAAGATGAACAGCTTTAATATTTCCTTCTCAGATATTAATACGGCCATCAAAAGTGAAAATGTGGATATTCCACCCGGAAAAATTTATGGTAACAATACCGAAATTGTTATCAGGAGCATGGCAAGACTGAATTCGGAAGAACAGTTCAGAAATGTTATTATCCGGCAGGACAGTTCAGGTATCGTAAGGCTCAGCGATGTGGCGCGTATAGAACTTGGTCCGGTTAATGAGGAGCAGAACTGGAAATTGAACGGTGGATATGGTGTGGGGCTTGCGGTAATACCTCAGCCGGGGGCAAATAATATAGCCATTGCCGAAGAGTTTAAAAAGCGGGTGGCCGAACTGCAGGCATCGGCAAAGGCCAACGATATACAACTTACTTTATTGGTCGACAATACCAGGAACATCCGTAATTCAATAAATGAAGTTAAAGAGACCCTGGTAATTGCTTTTATTCTTGTAGTACTGGTAATATTTTTCTTTTTCAGGAACTGGCTTATTGCACTGAGGCCGCTGATTGATATTCCGATTTCACTGATTGCTACATTTTTCATCATGTACCTGATGGGCTTTACAATAAACATACTTACACTGCTGGGTATAGTGCTGGCCACTGGCCTCGTGGTGGATGATGGCATTGTGGTTACCGAAAATATTTTCAGAAAACTGGAAGAGGGTTTGCCGATAAGAAGGGCCGCGCTTGAAGGCAGTGTGGAGATTTTCTTTGCGGTGATTTCAACATCTGTTACCCTGGCCATTGTGTTTTTACCGGTTATCTTTTTGCAGGGGTTTGTTGGTAGTCTCTTTCGTGAGTTCGGCATTGTAATTGCCGCCGCAGTGTTGATCAGTGCATTTGTTTCACTAACCATTACCCCCGTATTAAATGTCTATCTCACTGGCAGTAAATCCGGCCATGGTAAATTTTATGAGCGCACAGAGCCTTTCTTTACAGGCATGGAAAAAGGCTATAAACATTTACTGGGTGCATTTATAAAGGTACGCTGGCTGGCATGGGTTATCATTGCGGCATGTGGAGGCATAATATGGTTTACAAGCACACAGTTGCAAAGCGAAATCGCGCCACTCGAAGACAGGAATAACATACGGTTCTCACTTACTGGTCCGGAGGGTACCAGCTATGCAAAAATGCTGAATTTTTCAGAGCGGTTTGTGAACTTTCTTTATGATTCGATACCTGAGCGCGATTATACTTACCTGTCTGCTCCAGGTGGCGCAGGCGGTGGTTCAACTATTGTAAACGTGGCCAATGCCCGACTGGGTCTTATAGATGCAGCAGACAGAAACCGCAGCCAGGCCGACATCGTAAATGATGCTACCAAAAAATTGTCTAGGTTTAATGATGCCCGCATTTTTGCCATACAGGAGCAGACCATTGCAGTAGGGTCCAGTGCAAAATCAGGGTTGCCCGTGCAATTTGTTTTGCAGAACCTGGATTTTGATACGCTTAAGGCATACATACCTAAGTTTCTTGAAGAGGCACGGAAAGATAAAACCTTTGCGAATGTGGATGTAAATCTGAAATTCAATAAGCCGGAAGTGCAGATAAATGTAGACAGGATTAAGGTCAAGGACCTTGGGTTGTCGACCATTGATGTAATGAACGCAATTCAATCTGCCTATAGTGGCGGGCGACTTGCTTATTTTATTATGGGTGGTGAACAATACGCTGTGATCGTGCAGGTGGAAAGAGCCGACAGGGATATGCCCACCGATATATCCAAACTCTACATTAAGAACAACAGGGGAGCGCTTATTTCTCTGGGAGAAGTTGTGAGTCTCAAGGAAAGCAGCAGCCCATCGATACTGTACCATTTCAACAGGTATAAATCGGCCACTATTTCCGCATCATTGGCACCGGGTAAGACAATTGGAGATGGAGTAAAAGTAATGCGTGATATCAGTACAAGAACATTGGGTAAATCATTCCAGACATCCCTGAACGGCGCTTCACGTGATTTTGCCGAAAGCTCATCCAACACCCTGTTTGCATTTACCCTGGCGCTCATTCTTATCTACCTTGTTCTTGCAGCACAATTCGAGAGTTTCCTTGATCCATTCACCATAATGATAACAGTGCCGCTGGCTCTGGCCGGCGCATTGCTCTGTCTTTACCTCTTCAACCAGACTCTGAATATTTTTTCTGAAATAGGTATGATCATGCTGGTGGGGCTGGTTACTAAAAATGGCATACTCATCGTTGAGTTTGCCAACAAACGAAGGGAACATGGGTTGGGTAAAGTAGAAGGGGTAATCGATGCCGCAACCCAACGGCTAAGACCTATTTTAATGACCAGTCTCGCCACCTCGCTTGGTGCGCTGCCTATTGCATTAAGTCTGGGCGCATCATCCACCAGCCGAATACCAATGGGTGTGGTAGTGGTGGGAGGTGTATTATTTTCATTGGTACTTACATTGTTTGTCATACCTGCCATTTATACCTACATATCGGGCAGGCATAAGCAGGAGGATTCATTGATAAAGGAAAACGAAATAAAAGTAACAGAAGGAAACAACAATAATTTATGAAACAACTGATTATAGCCATTCTTATGGTAATGCCGGGTATAGGTTTTTCCCAGCAACCCCTTGAGCTGAAGGATGCTGTGAACATTGCATTGCGAAATAGCCTGAGCGTTGAAATAGCCAGGAATAATGTTAAGATCTCGGGCATAAATAATAATTACGGTATTGCTGGCGGCTTGCCCTATGTGAATGCCACTGTTACGGATAATGAGCAATCTACCAACATCGATCAGAAATATTCGGATGCTACCAGGAATACACAGCGAAACAATGTTGTCAATAATAGCTTGCAGGGAGCGCTGGCTGGTAGTATACTGTTGTTCAATGGCAGCAGGGTAGTAAATGCAAAAGGAAGATTGGGTATTCAGGAGCAGATGTCTCAGCAGCAGCTTGTTACCCGCACAATGGCTGTGGCCGCCAACGTAATGCTGAAGTATTATGATATTGTCAGACAACAGAGTTATGGCAAAACACTGGAGAATTCAATTGCTGTTTCCAGGAAAAAACTGGATATCATCAAAGCCCAGCAATCTGTGGGGATGGCCAATAACGCAGATCTTTTTCAGGCCCAGGTCGATCTTAATACACAGTTGCTGGCACAGCAATCGCAGCAGTTGATAATTGATCAGGATAAAACAGATCTGCTCAACCTGTTGACCTTGAATCCTGATTCGCAGGTCGTGATCAGGGATACTATTATCATTGATAAAGACCTGAGCCTGGATTCCCTGCTTAAGAGCATTGATAATAATCCTGAGATCATTGCTGCAGGTCAGCAGGTAGATATTGCGATGTCTATACAAAGGGAAACTGCAGCATTGCGTTATCCCTCCTTAAACTTGAATGCAGGGTATACGCTTAGCAGGGCACAGTACGCGGCAGGCTTCACGCAGCTCAATCAGCAAATAGGCCCTTATGTAGGCATGGGAGTTAATGTGCCTGTATTTAATGGTACGGTATATAAAAGACAGGAAACCATCGCAGGCATCAATGCGCAGAATGCCCGGATATCAAGAGATACATTGATGCTGAATTACAGAACCAATCTGATAAGGAACTGGCAGGCCTACAAAAACAGCATGTTGCAATTGGAAACGGCCCGGCAGAATTCCGAAATTGCCGCGAAACTGCTTGATCTGGTGATGCAAAGGTTTCAGTTAAGGCAGAATACTATATTGGATGTAGAAAATGCGCAGCAGAGCTATGAAAACGCCTCAAATCTGCTCATAAACATATCTTATGCCGCCAAAGCATCGGAAATACAATTGAAAAGGCTGACAAACCGGTTAAACTTATAATGTTTCGGATTTATTTAAAATGACGAAAATCAGGATATTTTACTGTTTCCTCAGTGCGCTATTAATTAGCTTAACTTATCTTTGCGCCTGATTTATATTTCTCACTTAATAAATATTATAGATAAATGAAAATTACTGTAGTAGGTGCCGGCGCCGTAGGCGCAACCTGTGCCGACAATATCGCACGCAAGGAACTGGCTGAAGAGCTGGTATTGGTTGATATAAAAGAAGGCTTTGCTGAAGGTAAAGCACTCGATATTACACAAACTGCTGCATTGCTTGGCTTTGATACCAAAGTTACCGGGGTTACCAATGATTATTCAAAAACTGCAAATTCTGATGTTTGCGTGATCACTTCTGGTATTCCACGTAAACCTGGTATGACCCGTGAAGAACTGATCGGTACCAATGCGCGTATCGTTGAGAATGTTTGCAAACAATTATTGCAGTACTCACCTAATACAATTATCGTGGTTATCTCTAACCCGATGGATACTATGACCTACCTGGCATTAAAGTCTACAGGACTGCCAAAGAACAGGATCATTGGCATGGGTGGTATACTGGATAGCTCTCGCTTTAAATGCTATTTGCAGAAGGAACTTAACTGCTCTCAAAACGACCTGCACGCTACAGTTATTGGCGGACATGGCGATACTACCATGATTCCACTTACCCGCCTGGCTACATTGAACAGTACGCCTGTATCAAACATGCTGAGCGCTGATAAACTGAAGCAGGTTGCTGCTGATACAATGGTTGGTGGCGCTACACTTACCAAATTGCTGGGCACTTCTGCATGGTATGCTCCTGGCGCTGCCGGAGCAACTCTGGTTGAAGCTATTGTGCGCAACGAAAGGAAAGTATTCCCTTGCTGCGTATACCTGGAAGGCGAGTACGGACAGACTGATATCTGTATGGGCGTGCCTGTTATGGTTGGCAAGAATGGTTGGGAAAAGATCATCGATTACAAACTGAACGAAGAAGAGCAGGAAGCTTTCAACAAATCTGCTGATGCGGTTCGCAGCATGAATAAAGTGCTCGAAACACTGGTTACAAACTAAATAATACTGTTTTCATAAACTAAAAATGCCCTGTTTATACAGGGCATTTTTAGTTCCAATAATTCATCACTTAAGGGTTTCTATTTCAACGCATTCACCATGGACCTTACTTCCCCGGGATCTGAAACATTAAATACACCTCTCGAAAGTATACCCGAACTGTGAAACTCACCCGCACCGGTGGCATCGGCCAACTCCCTGATATTGGTCGACCGTACACTTCCCCCTGGCATAATTATTATTCGTCCTGCTGCCTGTTCTACTAATTTTTTTAAAACTGTTGCACCCTCCATGGCTGTTTTCTGAAGGCCGGAGGTCAGCACCCTGGCACAGCCCGCGTTTATCAATACTTCAAGCGCCTCCGAAGCATCTGGCGTACCATCGAAAACTTTGTGGCACGTAACCACCATCGGGTAGGCCCATTCTACAAATCTTTTTAGATTATCGCTATCCAGATTTCCATCATGCAGTTGTACTCCTGTTGCTATCCCCGGACAGCCCATTTCACGGCACATAAGGATGTCTTTTTTCATGATTTCAATCTCTGCGGCATCATAAATAAAGTTGCCGCCACGTGGCCGTATCATCGGAAAGACCGGGATCTTTAGATGTGAGAGTGCATACTTTATAAGTCCATAGCTGGGCGTGGTGCCACCTTCCAGCGGGTCGGCACACAATTCTATTCTTCCGGCTCCTGCCTCCTCGGCTACAAAGCACGACTGTATATTGAATGCGCAGACTTCAAGGATCATGCTATGGTTTTTAAGTGGTTTTTAATATTGCACCGGCTGCATTACTGCTTTTTAGACGAGAATACAGATTTGGCCTGGTATACTTCTTCAACCTTCCCGTTTTTTACAGAATAAGAGAATCCTTCCTGTAGTGCATAGGCTCCGTATTGCCCCTTTTTGTTCAGTGCCAGGAAACCTACCTGCACTTCCTTTGCCGCTGCAGGGTTGCGTGCTATGATGCGTTCCACTGCTTTTCGGCATGCGGTTTCAGGGTCATTGCCCTGCCGCATAAACTCCACAACCAGGTGCGAACCAACTATGCGAATTACCTCTTCTCCAACGCCCGTGCTGGTTGCCGCGCCTACTTCATTATCTACATAAAGCCCGGCGCCTATTATAGGCGAGTCGCCCACGCGGCCATGCAGCTTGTAGGCCATACCGCTTGTGGTGCAGGCCCCGCTCATATTGCCGTTACTGTCCATCGCTACCATGCCTATGGTATCATGGTTGCTCTTCCCGCCCGGCAAGGCATTTTCAATATTTTTTACCGGTTTGTATTGCGATGTTTTAAGCCATTCTTTCCATTCCTTTTCACTTTTCTCTGTCAGCAGATTTTCTTTTTTAAACCCGTTTTCCAGTGCAAACTGCAAGGCCCCGTCTCCTACTATCATTACATGAGGCGTTTTCTCCATCACCAGCCGGGCAACCGATATGGCATGAACAATATGTTCCAGCGCTGCCACCGAACCGCACTTGCTGTTTTCATCCATGATGCAGGCATCCAGCGTTACTTTCCCGTCCCGGTCTGGCCTGCCGCCCAGGCCCACCGACTGGTTGTTGGGGTCGGCTTCAGGCACTTTTACACCTTTTTCCACAGCATCCAGTGCGCGGCCACCGGTTCCCAATACGGTCCATGCTGCCGCATTGGCTTCCTTCCCGAAATCCCAGGTAGATACAACCACAGCAGCATCTTTTACCACAGGGTATTTATATTCCGGATCCGGCGCCGTATTGGCAAATAATTTTTTGCCTGCCAGTAGTGCAGCAGAGGTAAGCATAGAAAGCTTGATGAATTTTCTTCGGTCAGACATTGGTATTGTTTAGGCTAACAAAGTAATAAAAGATTAAGAAAACCCCAAAAAGCCCGGAGTTAAAAGAAAATCTCAAAGGATCAATATCCTGCCTGGTGGTAACAAGGCAGCTCTTCTTTAAGTATTAAGTATATAGGCTTATTATGTTCTCCTGGAAATCTATATCTCTACCAGTTCCTTTGCATTATTTATGGCAGCCACGCTGGGTTGTTCCCCGCCTATCATACGGGCAATAGCCAGTATCCGGTCGTCCTTCTGAAGTACTTTTATTCTTGTTGAGAGGCGTTGGTTTTTATCCTCCTCTTTATATACATAAAAGTGTCTCGATCCTCTGGCCGCAACCTGTGGCTGATGGGTGATGCAGATTACCTGGTGGAATTGGGAAAGGTCCCTGAGCAGTAACCCTACCTGCCTGGCCGCTTCGCCCGATATGCCGGTATCTACTTCATCAAAAATCAGTGAGGGCATGTGCAGGGCCTCAGCTGTAAGCGATTTGATGCAAAGCATGATACGGCTCATTTCACCTCCCGATGCGGCTTTCTGCAGCGACTGAAACTGGCCACTCTTATTGGCATCCAGCATAAACTGCACATTATCCGTGCCATGCGTTGTTGGCGCTGTATCTTCAAATCTCACTTTAAACCGCGCATTGGGCATGCCTACCAGCGTAAGCAGTTCATTTATTTTATCGGTAAATCCCGGCGCAATTTTCTTTCTCTGTGCCGAAAGTACAGCCGCTGTTTCAATCAGCTCTTTGTATATTATCCCTTCTTCTTTTGCAAGCCTTTCTATTGCCTCATTGATGTTTAAGGTTGCCTTTAGTTCTTCTTCCAGATTTTGTTGCAATTCCTGCAATTCCATGGTCGATTTTGCACCATGTTTTTTCAATAGCTTGTAGCCCAGGTCAAGTCGTTGTTGTAATTCTTCCATCACCGAAGGGTCCAGAAGTACTCTGCTTTCTTCAATTCCCAGTTCATCCACAATATCCTTCAATTCCAGCCATACCGAATTGATCCGTTCCTGCAAGGGTTTTATTTCAGGCATAACTTCCGTAATCCCCTGCAACTGCTGGCTCAATCGTTTCAGCTCATTTACAAGCGGCTGGTCGCCGCTCTCCAGCATGTTTCTTCCAGACTGCAAAACATTGAGTATGCGCTCAGCATGGCTCATCTGTTTCAACTGCTGTTCTGCCAGTTCAATCTCCTCTGGTTTAAAAGCGGCATTGATCAGCTCATCCAGCAGGTATTGTTTATAGTCCGACTCTTTTTGCCACAGCGATTGCCTTTCCCTGTTGTCAGCCAGTTTTTGTTTTATCGATTTGTGTTTGTAATAAAGTTCCCTGTATTGCTCGGCAGCCCCTGTGGTATTGCCTATGGCGTCGAGCGCCTCCATCTGGAAGCTGTCATCCTCCAGCGCCAGGTGCCCGAATTGCTGGTGCAAATCCACAAGCAATGAGGTGAGTTTATTCAGTACATTCAGGGTAACGGGCGTATCATTGATAAATGCCCTTGATTTTCCATTGGCGGCTATTTCCCGCCTTATGATACACTGGGTATCATAGTCCAGTTCGGCATCGGTCAGTGCTTTTTTGAATACCTCATTTTTACTCACATCAAAATAGCCCTCTATTACCGATTTCTCATTTTTATTTATAAGCACCGATGTATCGGCACGCTCACCCAAAATCAGGGAAAGTGCGCCCAGTATGATGCTTTTACCGGCCCCTGTTTCTCCCGTTACGGTATTCAAATGTGCATCCGGTTCTATTACCAGGTGGTCTATTATTGCGTAATTATTAATGATTAATTTTTGGAGCATAGCTTATTAACTGAGACAGCAAAATCGAAGGTATAAAATTACACAATACTCCCGTGATATGATATTGATACTATTTATTAAAATTGGAAGATTGGTTAATCAGTAAGAAAACACACCTATCTGGATTTTAATTACTACGGTTTTTTTTATGAGTTTAAACTTCATCGGTGTGGTATTGAACATTCAACGGCACAAGACCGGACGAGACCGCAAATAACATCAGTTCGGCCCTGCTGTGTCTGTTCAGCTTTTGGCCTAAGTGTTTTTGGTAGTCCTGAGCAGTGCGAATACCTATATGCATTATTTCTGCAAATTTTTCGAAAGACTGGTCTGTGCAGCATAATTCGGGAAACCGGATCTCTTTTTCGGTAAGCGATGTAATGTGATTATTTTTTATGGCAGCAAATGATTTTTCAGTAGCAACAGTGGACTAATAATGCCCTTTATTGTAAATGGTAGTTATAGCTTGATGTAATTCATGAAATGTGCAGTTTTTCAATAAGGAACGATGACGAATTGCTCTTTATTTATGAAAGAGGCAAATCGTTAAAAAAATCTAAAAAGTAAGAATAATGATACAAAATGTAAAAAATACTTTACTTTTGGTAAAAAATTACTGACATGAAAAACAAACTTTTGTTGCCTCGTTATTGCCGCATTGCGGGCCTGATTATGTTGCCCCTGTTCATTACATTGTTCATTGCTGTTTACAATTATAACTTCCTCTTTCCATTTTTGGCTACTCATATGCACCAGCCGGAGGGCCTGGGTGGTTTTTTAAACGGGAATAATAATCTATCTGATGAAGTGGCATTGAGTGGTGTAATTATTTCTTTGTTTATGATTGCGTTTTCAAGATTGAAGATAGAAGATGAGTATACAAGCGCTATCCGTTTGCGGTCATTGCAGATAGGGATATATGTCAACTACGCACTTGTGATACTACTTACATTTGGTTTGTACAATGGCGATTTCCTTGCGGTGCTCTTTTACAATATGGTTACTATACTTATTATTTTCATTCTTGTTTTGAATTATAATCTTTATATCAAACCACGCTTTTCTAAACTGGCAGCTATATGAAAAAATCGCTTTTGTTACCCCGCATCTGCCGGCCAATTGGTTGTGTATTATTTCCTCTTGGATTGGCATGGCTCCTGGCATTTTATGTTTTTGACAATAGGGTCTTTCCATTTTTAAAATATGATTCCAATATTGGCAGCAATCGAATGGGACCGGCCTCTTATTTATTTGAAAAGGATTTTTCAACTGACTTCAACGGGGAACTATCCATTCTTGTTACCCTGGTCAGTTTGTTTATGATAGCATTCACGAGAGAAAAAATAGAGGATGAATATGTAAGTTTGAAAAGGCTGAAAGCGCTGCAAATAAGCTTATACCTTAATCTGCTGTTGGTTGCCGTTGCCAGTATATTTATTTATGGGTTTGCTTATGTGTATATATTGCAGTGCAGCATTTACAGTATTCTGGTCATTTACATATTGGTATTTATTTATCAGATGCATATTAAACCAAGGCTCACTAAATCTGATACATTATGAAGAATACAATAAGGATAGAGCGAGCCATAAAAAATATTACCCAGGGAGAACTGGCGGAAAAAGTGGATGTAACCCGGCAAACGATTAATGCTATTGAGGCTGCCAAATATGTACCATCAACAGTTCTTGCATTGAAAATCGCACGTCTTTTTGGCAAGCAGGTCAATGATATATTTGAACTGGAGGAAGGAGATTAATTAGTGCGGTAATGCGGTTAATGCGTTAATGTGAGTAATGCAACAATGTGGTAATGCGACAGTGCGCTAATGTGGGTAATGTGGTAATGTTGTTAAGTTTAACTTTCACTAATGCTGATTTACCGATACAGGGGCAAATATGCCCGTTTCATCGTTCCTTAGATTATAAGCATGATGTAAATTATTTTAGTTTCAGCTTTTACTGCATCAACTTTATTAAACCCCGGAATATCGTATACCGCTACCAAATGGTGGGCTATTTTGATGATTGGATAAACCACTAAAGATTGTTCGGTTACTTATCCCAGACTCCCGCCAGTCTCCTGTATTTTCAGTGCCTGAATCAAATCCGTTTCATCTATCGGTTTTTTTATTTATTGGATATTTAGCTCTTTTTATCCAATATCTCTTTTATTTATGAAAAAACACTCATAGATTTGTATAGGGCTTGTGTATATATTGAGTAATATTTCTTATGTTTATTATGAAGATTAATTCAGATGCAAATAACCCAGGTTGATTTTCAACATTTGCCAGATAAAAACAAATAAAAATGAAAAAGAAATTACTCCTTCTACCCTTATTCGGTCTGTTGCTCTATGTAACCTTATCAAGTTATTCCGCTGGACCTGGCCTATCTGGTTATGAGCGAACCGGAGCAACGGGTCCTATAGGTTGCGGGTCTGTTGGTTGTCACTCATCATCAGCTACTGCAGGTATCATAGTTAGTGTTCAATTGTTAAGTGGTGGTGTGCCCGTTACCAGTTATGTTCCAGGGAATAGTTATTCACTAAAAATCACAGGTACAAATACCGGCTCAACAACATTATCCCGGTATGGATTCCAGATGACTGCTGTTAAGTTATCGGGAGCAGGCACAGGCAGTGCCATATCAACAGGCACTTATGGCTCTGTGCCCGGTGGTACGCATATTGCCACAATAGGCAGTGTTAGTGATTTTGAACAATATGGACTGTCGATCGCTGCAACCACAGGGACTGGTGGTACAGGATCAACGTATGTGCAAACAATACCCTGGACCGCTCCTTCTGCCGGTACCGGCAGTGTGGTTATCTATGGTGTGGTTAATGCAGTTAACGCTAACGGAGGTGCTGATGCAGGAGATTTGTGGAATACCGCATCGCCTGTAACTATTTGTGAACAGGTCTCACCAATTACCGGCACATTGTCGGTATGTGTTGGTACAACAACAACTTTAATCTCATTAACAACAGGTGGTACCTGGAGCAGTCTTAGTACAGGTATCGCCACGGTTGGGGCCACCACCGGAATCGTAACAGGTGCCGGCAGCGGCACAGCTACCATAAATTATACTACTTCATGCGGCACCGTTAGCGCGGTGGTGACGGTTAATCCGGCACCTGCTCCAATAACAGGCTTGCCTGTAATGTGCACCGGTGGTACCTATACATTAAATGATGCTTCACTAGGAGGAACCTGGAGCAGTGTATCTCCCTCCATTGCTACAGTGGGCACCTCTGGTATTGTAACAGGAATTTCCACAAGTGGCGGCACTTCAATTATTAGTTATTCGTTACCGGTAACCGGATGTTCTGCAACAATAATTGCAACAGTTAATCCTGCACCATCTGCTATAAGTGGAACTACCACATTGTGTCAGGGAGCTACTACCACTTTGACTGATGGACTGGCTGGTGGTACATGGACCAGTTCATTGCCGGGAGTAGCGACAATAGGAACAAGCAGTGGCCTGGTAACAGCAGTTGTTACCGGCAGTACGCTGCCTGCTACAACAGTAATAACGTATACCTCTTCGGCAGGTTGTTCAACATCCACAACAATAACAGTGAATCCGCTGCCTGGCGCAATTTCAGGAACTGCAACAGTCTGTTCCGGATCTGCAACTAATCTTACTGATGGCGGTGGTGGAACATGGACCAGCGGGAGCCCTTCGGTAGCGACAGTGGTGGCAGGAACGGGAGTAGTGACCGGTGTGGCCCCGGCAGGAGGCACTTCGGTAATAACCTATGCATTGCCGGTAACAGGATGCAGTACAACAAAGGTTGTAACAGTGAATCCTGCTCCCGGTGCAATAACCGGAACCTTTGAATTCTGTTATGGCGCAACTTCCACCCTTACTGATGCCGGTGGCGGAACCTGGACCAGTGGTAGTCCGGGTATAGCCACGGTAGGTTCGTCCAGCGGTACTGTTTCGGGTGTTGCAACCGGAGGTGGTACCAGCATTATCACCTATGCGTTGCCAGTGACGGGTTGCCAAACAACTGCGACGGTAACTGTAGATCCGGCGCCTGCAGCTATAAGCGGTGGCCTGTCTCTATGCGTGGGCACTACCACTCCACTAAGCGATGCAGGAGGTGGAACATGGAACAGCTCATTACCTTCTGTTGCGTCGATTGATGGTGCGGGTATTGTTTCCGGACTTTCAGCGGGCACTTCCACTATAACTTACACATTGCCTGTAACCGGCTGTTATACTACTGCTATAGTAACAGTAAATTCAACTCCCTTTGTTAGCCCCATCACCGGGCCTTCAAGTGTTTGTGTGGGGTCTGCAATTACACTTATTGATTTAACGCCGGGAGGATTCTGGTCTCCCGGATCAACTGGTATTGTTATTTTGGGTACATCAGGTACAGTTACCGGTAGCAGCGCAGGAGTCGTTACTATTACTTATACAATCGCTTCGGGTATTGGATGTTTTAATACTGCAACAACTACTATAACGGTTAATGCATTGCCACCCGCAATTGGTGGCCCCAACCATGTATGTGTTGGATCCGGTATCACACTTACTGAGTCTGTAAGTGGTACCTGGAGCAGTAACCTGCCAGGTATTGCTACAGTATCTTCACCTGGTGCCAGTTCATCGCTTGCCGGAGTGTCTGCCGGAACGGCGAATATAACTTATACAGCACCTGTAACAGGCTGTACAGTCACAACACCAATTACGGTCAATCCTTTGCCCTCACCAATAACCGGACCGGCAACAGTATGTGTAGGATCCACAACCTCACTTACCGGACTGCCTGCGGGTGGTACATGGAGCTCCAGTAATGGCAATGCATCGGTTATTCCGCTCACTGGTGTTGTTACAGGTGTAACGGCCGGAGGTTCTAATATTACCTATACTTTAAGCACAGGATGTATAACTGTAAGAACAGTAACAATAAGCCCGTTACCGGCATTGATATCCGGCCCAACACAGGTTTGTGAAGGTTCCGCTATTACGCTTTCCGATGCCGGTGGCGGCACATGGAGCAGCAGCAATGCCAATGCAACAGTTGGCACTGCTACCGGAGTGGTTACAGGTGTTTCCAGCGGAACTTCAGTTATTACCTATATGTTGAGTACCGGATGCATCAGAACAACAACTATAACCATCAATCCATTGCCATCAGCTATTACAGGAACTGCTTCTGTTTGTATGGGACAAACCACGGCACTGGCTGATGTAACTCCCGGAGGGACATGGACCAGCGGCAGCACTTTGATCGCTACAATAGGCAGCTCTACTGGTTTAGTATCAGGAATAACAGCAGGAATATCAAATATAACCTATGCACTTACCGCTACAGGCTGTAAGGTAGTTGTGCCGGTTACTGTAAATGTACTGGCAGCTATTGGCGGACTTAGTTCGCTGTGTACAGGTACTAGCACTACATTGACCGATGGTGCACCTGGTGGTACCTGGACCAGTAGTCTTACTTCGGTAGCTACTATTAATGCAACAACCGGATTGCTATCTGCAGTAAGTGCAGGAAGCACAGTAATATCTTATACTTTACCATCAGGATGTATGGCTACCACTACGGTAAATGTAATATCTGCTCCAGCAGCCATTTCTGGGCCACCAACAGTATGTACAGGTAATACCATCACTCTTACTGATGCCGGTGGCGGAACATGGAGCAGCAGTGCTCCGTCTATTGCAACAATAGGCGCTACTACAGGAGTTGTAAATGGTGTGACAGTGGGCGTAGCTACGATTACTTATTCATTGGGTACTGGTTGTACGGTCACCAAACAAATAACAGTCAATGCATCCCCGTCATCCATTACGGGTACTGCAATAGTATGTGAAAGTGCGGTAACCACTTTGTCAGATTTCGGCGGTGGAATCTGGAGCAGTGGAAGTCCCAATGCAACTGTAAGTGTTTCGGGTGTAGTAACCGGTATAACCGCAGGAACAGCGGCAATAGCTTATACATTTGGTTCGGGATGCGCTGCCACCAGGGTTGTTACCATCAATCCATTACCTGCAGCCATTTCAGGCACATTGAGTGTATGTCTTGGTGCAACTACCACCCTTACTGATGCTACATCAGGGGGCACATGGAGCAGCAGTTTGCCGGGAATAGCCAGTATTGGAGCAACTACCGGAATCGCTACTGGTGTTGCGATCGGTACAGCTTCAATTCGCTATACGCTTACCGCTACCGGTTGTTCGGTTGCTTCATTATTCACTGTTAATGCAAACCCATCAGCTATAACCGGTGCATCCTCAGTATGTGCAGGTGCCAATACAACTCTGACTGACGCAGGCTCTGGCACATGGACCAGCAGCAACGGCAATGCCACTGTGGGTTCAACTACAGGTGTTGTGACCGGAGCTACAGCAGGGGTATCTGTCATCACATTTACTTTAACTACCGGATGCTTTGCTTCCAAATCAATTACGGTTAATCCGCTACCGCTTGCAATAGGTGGAACGGCTACCGTATGTTTCGGACAGACAACGACACTAACGGATGCTACTACCGGTGGTACATGGTCCAGCGCATCAACGGGCGTTGCAACCATAGGATTAACTACGGGTATTGCAAGTGGAGTTAGTGCAGGTAATTCAACTATATCTTATACACTTTCTGCAACAGGATGTGCCAGGACAATTGTAATAACAGTGAATCCCTTGCCAGCGCCTGTTTCAGGTACTACTGCAATCTGTATGGGTGGATCTTCTACACTTACAGATGGCGGTGGGGGTACCTGGACTTCAAGTTTGCCGGCAATTGCCACGATAGGATCTTCTTCCGGTCTGGTTACCTCTGTTTCTGCTGGAACAACTACAATAACCTATGCTTTATCTACCGGTTGTTTCAGAACAGCAGTAGTTACGATCAATCCATTGCCATCTGCCATTTCAGGAACAGACAGCGTTTGTGTAGGATCAACCACAACGCTTACCGATGCGGGCGGTGGCTCATGGTTGAGTAGCTCACCATTAACTGCGACTGTGGGTACTTCCAGCGGTATTGTAACAGGTATGGGTGCCGGTACTGCAACCATAACCTATACATTGCCTACAGGGTGCACTACATCGGTGGTGGTTACTGTTCTCCCTGTACCTTCTCCGATTACCGGTACGGCGAGTGTATGTGCCGGATCAGCTACAACTTTGTCTGATGGTACTAGTGGTGGCTCCTGGAGCAGCAGCGCCCCTGCCATTGCCACAATTGGTACTTCAGGTGTGGTATCTGGTTTGGTAGCAGGTACTACCAATATTGCTTACACAATTGGCAGTGGTTGCGCGGCACATGTTGTCTTTACAGTAAATCCTATGCCGACTCCTATCTCTGGTGTCTCACATGTATGCCCGCTGGTTGATGATACCTTGACCGATGCTGGTGGTGGTACATGGTCCATCAGCAATACCAGTTTGGCAACCATAGGTTCATCAAGTGGTATTGTTTCCTATGTTTCTCCGGGATTAGATACTGTATCCTATACCCTGTCTGCAGGTTGTAATGTATCTATGATCATAACCGTAAATACCCTGCCATTTACAGGTACTATTTCAGGTCCTTTATCAGTTTGTGCCGATTCTTCTATTACACTTACCGACCCGGCGTCAGGGGGCATCTGGAGCAGCGGAACACCATCTTTGGCAACAGCAGGAAGTACGGGAATTATTACGGGTGTATCGGCTGGTATGGATACTATTTATTATTCCCTGACCAATATATGCGGAACAGCAGCAGCTTCCAGGGTTATTACGGTGAATCCTTTACCGGTTCCGGGTACGATTGCAAGTCCGGCTCATATCTGTTTGGGTGCATCCATAGTTCTTACTGATACGGCAACAGGTGGAACCTGGAGCAGCAGCAATACTGCAGCAGCTACCATTGGGTCGTCTACCGGTGCGGTTACCACGGTAGCAGCAGGTGTAACCAATTTCGTTTATACAGTAACCAATGGCTGTGGAACATTGTCTGCTTCGGTAACGGATACCATTCTGGCACTAACCGTAGCAGGTACTATCGCGGGTACAGACAGCGTTTGCCAGGGTGATACTGTAAGATTATCCAACACGGTTTCAGGTGGTACATGGACAGTAGTTTCGGGTAATGCCACTGTAGATGCTTCGGGTGTGGTAACAGGTGTTACATCGGGTATCGATACGGTGATCTATACAGTAACGGGTGTTTGTGATACGGCTACCACAAAGATGGCAATAAAAGTGAGATCTACGGCCGCATGTCACGAAAGTGTGCAGCCTGTTGGTTATAATGAAGGTGAATTCAGCGTTTATCCTAACCCATCTTCCGGTCAGTTTATAGTTGAGCTACCAGCCATAGGCACGGGCTCGGTTATTACTGTTACCGATATGTTGGGCAAAGTGGTTGCACAGAAGGTGGTTACTGAAGCTGGTGCTACTAAAGTGATCATCAGCCTCAGCAACGCTACTCCCGGTAATTATCTGCTGAAGGTAAGCTCGGCAGGTAGGGTGTACAGGGATAAATTGGTTATCTGGTAAGAGATGAGTTGTGCTGTAAGGAAGAAAACCGGAATGTATCAGTGGCTATCCACCTGATCATCCCGGTTTTGTTTTGTGTTAACTTTTGCTGATATAGGAATTGTGGATATTTATATTTTGCTTATAGCCTCATCTTTAATCCTTATTTACTTACCATCATTTTACTGCTGTATTAGTGTAACTTTGCTTCAACAAAATTTAATTTAAACTATTATGGCACATACACTACCAGCTTTAGGCTATGCCTTTGATGCTCTTGAACCGCACATAGATGCGCAAACAATGCAAATTCACCATGATAAGCACCATCAGGCTTATGTAGACAATCTGAACAAAGCCCTTGCCGGTACCGAAGGCGAAAATTTGTCGCTGGAAGCATTGATGGCCGGGATATCGAAATATCCGGCTGCTGTGCGCAACAATGGTGGCGGACATTATAACCATTCGCTTTTCTGGACAATCCTGAGCAATAACGGCAGTCAGCCATCGGCTGAACTGGCAACTGCTATAAACGACACTTTTGGCTCGCTTGACGGTCTTAAGGAGAAAATGAACACTGCAGGAGCTACCCGTTTCGGCAGCGGCTGGGCATGGCTAAGTGTTGCTGACGGAAAATTGTCGGTAAGTTCTACTGCCAACCAGGATAATCCGTTGATGGATATTGCTGAAGTTAAGGGTACACCAATATTGGGTATCGATGTTTGGGAACATGCTTACTATCTGCATTACCAGAACCGTCGTCCTGATTACCTGAAGGCTATCTGGAATGTGATCAACTGGGCTGAGGTTAGTGCAAGATATGCCGCGGCTCTTTAATTTCCATTTACACTACTAATCATTATCCCGCGCTTTCGGTGCGGGATTTTTTTTTATGCTAAGTAGCGCCTGTACGGGCAGGTATTAGGCTCAAATATGTCGTTGGTATTATAGTCTTCTGATTCCGGCGACTATTTTCCAGCATCAGCCAAACGGTAACTTTCAGGAAGCGGATATCCCAGGTCTTCCATGATCAGTTCCAGCATAGGCTCGTCCTCGGGGTGATATTTCTTATCCAGGTTCATGCCATGCAATCTTGCCCAGGTCTGCCACTTCATTGCAGCAAATGGATTTTTAAACTCTTCTACAATATGATAAATGTTGAGGTTGGTCTGCCGGGCAATGAGTTTTACTAATAGTCCGCCCTGCGTTACATTCAGATCTTTAATCTTATCCTCAAACCGGGTGCGCATTTCGTCTTCCTTGCCGGCAACGTATTGCTTCCATTCCTTCCTTGTCAGGTCCGGCTCTTCTGATTTCGCATTGACTTCCTTAAAGAGTTTTGATGCAGCATCTACATAGGGCAATATGAGTGTAATATAGTGCTTCATCTGGTTGTAGTGATACCGCTCAGTATCATTCTTCCATCTTGCAGTAACCTTAAATTCACTTAATCTATAGGTATATTCAGTATCCACTTTCTGCGCATCAAGTCCCTGCTGTGCATATCCGGCCAGGGAGCTAAGCAGAACTATCTGAATCAAAAAAAGTCTTTTCATACCAGCAGTATATCAAGTTGCGTACCAGATTATTCCAAACATGTGTTTGTTAACTTTTTGTTTGGTTTATAGAATATGTTCTGAAAAAATAAGGCCTCAACAAAAAATGCTGAAGCCTTACTTACACCTTATGAAAAATATACCCACACCAAAGATAAGGAGAATTAGGTATTACAATTGTCATAAAACAATAATTTTTTAAAGGAAAAATTTAAAATCATGTTAAAACAAAAATGGCTGGCAGTGCCAACCATTTTCTGAATTATTTTGAAGATTACCGGTTAACGGAACAATTGAGGACACTTGGTCTTCAAATACTCTCTTGGATTGCCAAATGCACGGAAGTAAACGGTAGCTGTGATATTTGCATACCAAAACCAGTCATTCGATTTACTATCTCCCCTTTGGAAGCCATAATTTGGATTTTGACCATTCCATCCCACTACAGTATTGCCACGGAAAGACATTTGTTTTGATTGAGCGCCTTTATACTTAAACAAGGTGTCAAGATTTACATAAGACTTGCTAACGTCGTCAAGATAATCCGTATTGGTATACCTGAAGCCAATTTCAGAGGTCAGCATAATGGTCTTACCAATGAAGAATTTAAATCCGCCGCCAAATGGGAACGCCACGTTAACCAGGCTATATTGTTTTCTGTCGGGATACATGGGTAAACCTTCTCCTTCAGTACTTAACGGCCTCAAAAACACCTTATCACCATTATTATTATCAGCAAACGGATTGAAATAGAAAACAGAAACTCCTCCGAAAAGATAGGGTGTTGCTTTCTTTTTTAAGATCTCGATTGGGAAAAAGTTCAATTCCAGAGCACCGTGAAACTCAAATAAGTGGGTAGTAAAACTCAGGTTGCGCGCAACATTGACAGGAATGTTACTCAAACTATCGGCTCCAGTAAGATTGGTATACGATGCTCCTGCCCTCAGTCCCACATGCGGACTCATGAAATATTTATAAACAATTCCACCCATAGGATTATAGCCGGAACTAGGAAATAGTTTTGGCTGGAGGTCTCCGCAATAATTCGAAACACCCACGGTAAGACCTATTTCGTGATGTTCCTGTTGTGCCTGAAGACAGAAAGGTAGAAACAGTGCTAATGATAATAAAATTCGTTTCAACGCTTAAGATTTTGTTTAGAAGTACCGAAAGATAGAAACAAATATCGGAATTATAAAACAAATGCAGTAGCAAATTAAATACATGCCTTAAAATTCAAAACCCCGGCTTTCATATAAATATTAACCTATATACCCGCAACCCCAAATCTTAGTCTTATTTTTGCCGCGTTCAATAACCACAATACATGAATTTAATACACGATTTGCAGCAAAGGAATATGCTCCAGGATATAATGCCGGGCACTGAAGATCAATTGAATAAAGAAATGACTTCTGCCTATATAGGCTTCGACCCAACAGCCGACAGCCTGCATGTGGGCAACCTGGTTCCCATTACTTTGCTTATGCGCCTGCAGCGTGCCGGCCACAAACCTTACGCACTGGTAGGTGGTGCTACCGGAATGATAGGAGATCCTTCGGGCAAATCGCAGGAGCGTAACCTGCTGGATCTGGAAAGTATTCAGCACAATTGCAATTGCATCCGCAAACAACTGGAACAATTCATAGACTTCTCCGATTCTGTGCCCAATCCGGCAGTTATGGTGAATAACTACGACTGGTTCAGGGATTTTTCATTCCTCGGGTTTATCCGCGATATCGGTAAGCATATTTCGGTAAACTACATGATGGCTAAAGACTCTGTAAAAAACCGACTGGAAACCGGTATGTCTTTCACGGAGTTTTCTTACCAGCTCATCCAGGGATACGATTTTTACTATCTCAACAAGAACAAAAATGTGCTGCTGCAGGTAGGTGGCGCCGACCAGTGGGGCAATATTGTAACAGGCACCGAGCTCATTCGCCGCAAGGGTGGAGGCGATGCTTTTGCCTTTACCTGCAAATTGATCACCAAGAGCGATGGCTCTAAATTCGGTAAATCAGAAAGCGGCAATATCTGGCTTGACAGGAATAAAACTTCACCATACCGGTTCTTCCAGTTCTGGCTCAACATGGCCGATGCCGATGCAGCCAAAATGGCTCTGGTATTTTCTTTCAAACCGGTTGATGAATTGAAAGCCCTTATTGCTGAGCATGAAACAGCGCCACACCTCCGCAAGCTTCAGAAAGCAATTGCTGAGGAGATGACCATATTGGTGCATAGTCATGAAGATCTGGTATTCGCTCAGCAGGCATCAGAAATCCTTTTCGGGCAATCGTCTGTCGAAGTATTACGCTCATTAAATGAAAGCCAGTTGCTTGAAGTAATGGATGGTGTGAATCACGTAACCGGCTCAAAAGAGGCGCTCGCAACAGGCATTGACCTGATCACTTTCCTTGCTGAGAGTAATGTCTTTGCTTCAAAAGGGGAAGCTAAGAAAATGCTTCAGAATGGCGGATTTAGCATCAACAAAGTGAAAATCACAGCGCTCGATTTTAAGATCTCAGAGGAACTGTTGTTAAACGGTAAATACCTGTTATTACAAAAAGGTAAGAAGGACTATACGCTGGCAATTTTCGAATAATGGTTGTTGCAACCCAAAAAGAAAGGTTAGCAGTTATTTGCTGATAGAAAAGGATTTGGTAGACAATAATCCAAATCCTTTTCTTCAGTTTATCTGTTTGAGAAATAGAATTGAGATCAAATATCCGGATGGCTTTGTTAATCAGATTCCAACTATTGCTTGCTTCAAGGCTACTACCGTTGGCTATCGGCAAAAAGTAAAATAGCCGAGACCAACCTATATCCCCAATAACTCAAGGAATATGATTGGATAAAATTGTAACTCCTGATACATTTCCCCTAATTTTGAAATCCAGATGTCGTCCATCCGCCTACGGAATATACTGCTCACTTTTGCCTTGTTCGCCATAACATTACCCACCTTCTTTTGCCACAACCCTGCAGACCCTGCAAGTTTGGATGTGCAGGAAACATCCCTTTGGAAAAATGTATACGATACAGGCGCCCACTATGTAGGCATGCAAACCTGCCGCACCTGTCATGAGCCTATTTACCAGACCTTCATCCAGACAGGTATGGGGCAGTCCTTCGGCCTGGCCAGTAAAGAAAAAACGGCCGCCGATTTCTCCCGGGCGCATTCCATTGTTTACGATACCGCACTTGATTTTTATTACAAGCCCTTCTTTGCCCACGATACTTTTTTTATTCTTGAATACAGAATGCAGGGGCATGATACAGTACACCGGCATTTGCAGCAGGTCAATTATATTGTTGGCTCAGGGCAGCACACCAATTCGCATATTTTCAGCACAAATGGTTATCTCTACCAGGCACCTATCACCTTCTATACCCAGAAGCACCGCTGGGACCTTGCTCCCGGGTTTGAGAAAGGCTCCAGCAGCCGGTTTTCTCGCATGATCCAGATTGAGTGCATGAGCTGTCACAATGGCTTCCCCGATTTTGATGCCAACAGCGACAATAAATTTACTTCCCTAAAAACCGGTATCGACTGCGAGCGCTGTCATGGCCCCGGCAGCCTGCATATAGAAGACCGCAAAAACAACCGCCCTGTTGATACCTCCAAAGGCCCCGATTACACCATTGTCAATCCGCGCCGCCTCTCAACCGAATTGCAGAACAATGTTTGCCAGCGCTGCCACCTGCAGGGCATTGCAGTGCTCAACGATAATAAATCCTTCTACGACTTCCGCCCCGGCATGAAGCTCTCTGAGGTAATGAACATATTCATGCCCCAGTATGAAGGAGCCAGGGACAAAATGATCATGGCGTCGCATGTAGAACGCATGAAGAAAAGCCAGTGCTTCAACCGCAGCGGAGCCATGAGTTGCATCACCTGTCACAACCCGCACATCAGTGTAAAGGCTACTCCGTTGTCGCAATATATTAATGCCTGCAATAGTTGCCATGGCGCATCTGCCGGTCAGCATCAGTGTGCCGCTACACCACAGGCCCGCGCTGCTGCCGGCAACAACTGCATCACCTGCCATATGCCCCACAACGGCAGTATAGATATACCCCACGTAGCCGTTACTGATCACTTCATCCGCAGGCGACCGGTCGATGATACCACACAGAAAAACATCACTGCTTTCCTTGGCCTGAAGTGCTTCAACAACCCTAATCCTTCTACGCAAACCATAGCCAGGGGCTACCTTGAGTTCTATGAGCGGTATACACAATCTAAGGGCCTGATAGATTCAGCATTGCATTATCTTGATAGCCGGAATGACCCCAAACAGGGCCCCGATTATGTCAGGGCCTGGTTTCTGCTCAATGATTTTCAAAGGATTACTGATTTTGCCTCAAAATACAAGCCGACAAATGTAAATGATGCCTGGACAGCCTACCGGATAGGCGAGGCCTACTACCAGTTGGAGCGTTCCGATAGTGCCCTGCCCTGGTACCGCCGGGCAACAGAGCTTCGCCGGTATTCGCTCGATTTCCAGAATAAATATGGCATATGCCTGCTAGCCCTGGGCCGGTTTCCAGATGCCGCTACGGTTTTTAACTTTATTATCGCCCAAAACCCCGATCACCTGAGTGCCAATACCAATCTTGGCTTTATTGCTATGCAGCAGGGTGATAATACCGGTGCGCTACGGTATATGCTGCATGCCAACGAACTCAATCCCGACTACGAGCAAAACCTGCTCAACCTGGCTGTCTGGTACCACAATAATCAGCAGCCTGCAAATGCCCGCAAATGCCTTGAGCATCTGCTACATAAGCACCCTGCCAACGATCAGGCCAAGGCTATGCTTACGGATCTGTAAACCTGACCGGATTTTTACAGTCTAAAATTTGAAACAACGGACCTAAACTATAATTTTGCCAGGATTTTTCACCCAAAACCAAAACAATCAAACTGAATCTTATGAAAAAACAGTTCCTTCTATTTTTGATATGTCTCTTGTCTTTAAGTGCCTTTGCTCAAAATTCAAATAACCCGCCAACTAAAGAAACCGGGAATAAGGCTAAGCTGGTACGACCTAACAAATGCCCAAGGGTATACCTTACTTTGAGTAGCGGTATGAACAACAATAATGGCTTTCTCGGCTTTAGTTTCGATGTGCCTGTTGAAAAATGGCTCTCGGTAGAAGGTGGCGTTGGCTCCAGCACCTGGGGCACCAAGCTGCACCTGGGTGGCAAATATTATCTCGATCCATGCAACCGCGGATGGGCATTCGGTACGGGTGTCACTTTCAATACCGGTATCCAGGGATTCCGCAATAGCATGGAAACTGTTACCGGCCAAACTGAAAATGTAGTGCTGAATCTCAATCCACAAACCAATCTATATCTGGCAGCCTACCGGTTCTGGAACCTTGGCAGGCGCTACAATCGTGTATTTCTCGAAATGGGCTGGTCGGTACCGCTGAACAAATCCGACTATTTCGACCAGACTTATGGAACTCCAATCAGTGACAAATCCAAGTTTGGAATAAATATGATTTCACCCGGCGGTCTCATTGCAGGCGTTGGTTTTTCGTTTGCAATTTATTAATTCAGGAAGCCGGGAGTGCCATATTTCAGGGTACATCCTTTATAGAGCATTATTAGCTGTGCGTTTACAGGATGAAAATACCTGGAACACATGCTGGTGATGTGCAGGTAATAGTCTGATATTTTTTGTAAAACTAAAAAAGCCGGGACCATAAGGTTTCGGCTTTTTAAATAGTAAAAGAGGTATAATTATTTTACCTGAGCAACCAGATTTTTGAAGGATTCCGGCTCATTCATTGCCAGATCTGCAAGAACTTTGCGGTTCAGTTCGATACCCTTGGCAGCAAGTTTACCGATGAACTGAGAATAGCTCATACCTTCTTCGCGCACTGCTGCGTTGATACGAACGATCCACAAGGAGCGGTATTCGCGTTTTTTAAGTTTACGGCCTACAAATTTATAGCCCTGCCCTTTTTCAAGGACGTTCTTGGCTACGGTATAGACGTTTTTACGTTTACCATAGAAGCCTTTTGCTTCTTTCAGTATTTTCTTTCTTCTCGTGCGTGATGCTACTGCATTTACGGAACGTGGCATATTTGAAAAATTATTGTCCTTTGGCGTAACCCTTAGGTTCCTTTAATTGGCCGGGGACGGTTAAAAAAATATTACTTGGTGTTATGGTGCAACTTGTAGCCCTGAAGGGGCATATAAAGTATTAAGCCATAACCAGCATACGCTTAACCAGGCGTGCATTGCTTGGATGAACGAGGCCATGAATGCGCAAATGACGTTTACGCGACTTTGATTTTTTCGTAAGCAGATGGCTCTTAAAAGCTTTATACCTGCGTATTTTACCCGTACCTGTAACTCTAAAAGTCTTTTTAGCCCGGGAGTGGGTCTTTATTTTTGGCATGATTTTAAATTTGGGATGGCAAAGGTAAGGAAAAAATTGTTTTGAAATCCGAAAAATAAAGAATTTTTATTTTGATATTTTGAGTCCACAAGATAATATTAAATAAACAATGTCTGGCTTTCTCTTTTCAGTGTTCAATCTACCGATTGATTTACTAATTTTACCAGTAGAACCAACCAGAGAATGACAATATTAAGATTCAGGATTTATTGGGAAGAAGACGACCAAACCTACCGCGATATAGAATTATTGGGCAGCCAGACTTTTTTGGAGTTTCACAAGGCCATAGTTACCGCATTTGAATTTGACGGGAAGCATCCGGCTTCATTTTATGAAAGCAATGATAAATGGGTATATGGCAGGGAATTCAATTCGGAAGTACTGGTGAATAAGAAAGATGCTCCGGCCCTGTCTATGGTCAAAACGCCGGTATCAGCACTGGTGACTACTACTGATCAAAAATTCATATACGTATACGATCCTGCCAAGAAATGGACTTTTATGGTGGAGCTCATTGGCGTATCAAAGGAGCAAACACCAAGGCGTGTGTATCCTTTTGTATTGCGTAGAGAGGGTATAGCGCCTGCACAGTATGGCATCAAGGGTGTGAATCCCGATAAAATAATGGAGATTGAAGAAAAATATGACCTGGACGCCGATGAGATGGCCGAAGGCTTTGGCAATGAGGGAGAGGAAGGCACTGAAAGTGTAGTGGAAGATTTTGGCGGTGGAGATGTGGAATAGACGGATTATTCATTGGATAGATGATTTTTGTCACATAAATTAGTTATAAACGAGCTGTGCCACACTTCAGAAAGTGTGGCACTCCGATATAATATCGAGGTGTGGAGGTTATTAATGCTATGAATTTAATGAACTAATTGTATTCGTTTGTCAGCAAATAACAGGAAGGTATATATTGTGGCGGGGCCTACTGCGGTGGGTAAGACCGATGTAGCTATAAAGTTGGCGCAAAGGCTGGGCACTGCTATTATATCGGCAGACAGCAGGCAGTGCTACAGGGAAATGAGCATTGGCACAGCCAAGCCATCTCCCGAAGAATTGGCTGCTGTTAAGCATTATTTTGTTGGTGAGAGTTCGGTAACCGAATCAATATCGGCTGCCGGCTATGAGGCAAGGGCTTTAGGATACCTGGATGAGATCTTTTTGCATGCCGATAGCGCCGTGGTATGTGGTGGCACCGGTTTATATATTAAAGCCCTCTGCGAGGGACTGGACGAGATGCCTGCAACTGATGATGCAGTGCTGGCAGCAACAGAGGCTGCTTATAAAGAACATGGCATGGAATGGCTGCAACAAGCTGTGCAGGCTGAAGACCCGGCATTCTATGCCGTAGGCGAAATAAGTAATCCGGCAAGGTTATTGCGTGTTCTTTCGTTTATACGGTCTACCGGTAAAAGTATACTGGATTATAGATCGGGGGCCATCAAGCAGCGGCCATTTACTATAATAAAGATCGGGCTCGATCTTCCCCGTGAGTTGCTATACAGCAAAATCAACAGCAGGGTAGATGCGATGATGACCCTTGGGTTGCTGGATGAGGTAAAACAGTTGCTGCCTTATAAAGAGTATAAGAATCTGCAGACAGTAGGCTACTCTGAGTTGTTTGCTTACCTGGCCGGAGCATGTACACTGGACGAGGCTGTTGAGAAAATAAAACAACATACACGCAACTATGCCAAGAGGCAGCTTACCTGGTTCAGGAAGGATAAAGATATCAACTGGCTAAGAGCTGATGCCACTGATGTAGTAGAGCAAATACTTAGCTTGGGCTAAAAAAAATAAGGCGCCATAGGCGCCTTAAATCAAATATTATTTTCAGGATCAAATAGATTACCATCCTTTTTCCTGCTTTGGTTTCCCTCTGAATTCTTTAGGCTTTACAACAGTAAATACCCTTGATATATTAAATCCGAAATGCAGCGCCTGGTTTTTCCAGCTATCAGTTGTCTGGCTCACTACTGCACGTTCGGTCAGGCCCTGTGAGTTGGTAACCATCAACTGGAATACGTGACCACCGGTTTCGATATCCACACCGAGCGAGAATGAATTGTAAGTATGGCTGGTAGTACCTGTATACAACAGGTCGGTATTGGTAAGCCTGTAAAAATACTCGCCTGTTATAGCGATGCGTTTGTTTATTTTAACGCGGCCACCAACGCCGATTGCGAAGGTGTTGTTGGAAAACTTGGTGCTGTCCACAATATTAGAGTGTACCATTGTAGGTGTCAACTGAAGCGAAATACTCTCGCTGAATTTGCGTGCAATAAGTATCTGGCTGGTGTAATGCAGCTTATTGCTGAAATACCATTTGTCGCCTGCAGGCAAAGTAGGATCGGGTATGGTAAGAATACCGGCATAACCTGCAACACTTAATGTAATGGGTGTGCCGCCTGACTTTTGGCGCAACAATTTTATTTTGGCAAATCCATCGTCCTCCTTGTTCAGTACACTATGTCCGAGGCCAATCATCAACCACCTGGTGATACCGTAATCAAGGCCAAGACGGGTAGTTGCATTATCGAGTCCGTAAAAATTTTGTGCGCCCTGGTTGATCTGTCCGAAGCGATGGGAAATACGAAAATCTAAAACGCCTGCACCAAGGTTTTCAACACTACTGCTATTTATAATACGGGTAGCTTTGAATGTTGCAGATACCGGGAATGCCGAAGATGAGCCGCCGGTGAGCATATCCATCAGGCTATCGGTCTGGGCAAAAGAAAATGTTGCTAATAAATTGAACAAGAATATCAGGGCTAAACTTCTACGCATAAAATTGTTTAAAGAGTAATGAAATATTATTTTTTAGTCAGATCGCTTACAAGAGAAAGAGTGGCCAGTTTAGCTATTTTATCGGCAACAAGTCCGGGAACCGTTATTTTATAATCGGACAGAGCAACTGAGAAATCGGCTTTTAAAATAAGTGACGAACCCTTGATAGTAAAGGTGCCGGATACCGAAACTTCATTGGTTACCCCATGAATAGTTAACTTACCTTTTACTATAACCTTATAAGTACCGTCCTTTGAGAAATCTATTTCCCCCGGATTCTGAATAGTTCCTTTAAAATCCGACTTTGAGTATTTGTTGGATTCCATGTAGTTTTCATCGAAGTGTTCCTTCATCAGTTGCTTTTCAAACTTGAAGCTGTTCACAGGTACCTGAAACTGAACCATCCCTGTTTTAGCATCTACAATGCTGGCAACCTCGTTATTTATGCCCTCGATTTTTTCAGGCGAGGTTTTTGTGGTAGCATCAAATTTTACTTTGCCGGTACGGGTCATGTATAACTGTGCTGAAGCCGAATTGGTTGTACCCGCAAGTACGGCCAATGATAACACGAAAAATATTTTTTTCATTTATTCTGATTTATGTAATTCTATTGGTAAATAATAATACGCTGATTAATTGTTTGGTGCACCTTCGTTTACCCAGCGGGTGATCTTTTTAATATCGCAGGTTGATAATTTTGGAAGGTTTAATGGCATAGTATTATGGCCTCTGGTTGGAGTACCATTGATATCATTAATGATGGAAGAAAGAGAGGTTGTACCCTGCAATACAGTAAGAACTGTATAATCAAGGCCTCCTGTATTTGAATTGCCTGCAGCATTGTGGCAACCTCCATTGATGGCACAACTGGCATCAATAATTGGTTTTACATCGGTCGAGTATTTTATCAAGGTTGTGTCGCACGTTACTGTAACTGCCGGGGCAGGATACAGCTTATCGTATTTGTCATTATAACAGCTACCCAGCAAAACCACCATGCCAGCTATCATCATTAATTTCTTCATAAATTTTGTAGTTAGGTTTTTTTTAAAAATTTGCGCAAATATAGATTTATTTCAATACACAATCAGTTAATGTTACGCCTGTAATGCCATTTCCTGCACAAAACCCAAGTATTGTGACTTTTTGTCCTTTAGTGGCAGTTACTCCTTTATCTCTCATTGTACATTGAATACCTGTCATCGGGTCGCCGGTTTGTAAGATTACCATAAGGCCGCCATCCTGATTCTTATCTGTTTCATTAATCGTGCCGGAAACCTCAACTACTTTGTTAAGATATTTTGTATTGGCTGCTTGTTCGTTGGCGTTAAATTCCTGGGAGAGTATTTCGGCATTTACTGCAATGCCTTTTGCATCTTCGGCTTTCGGGGCCTGTTTGTTATACATGCGGTAACCTATAGCGCCGCCAACTATAGCAAGCAATAAAACGGCAATCAATATTTTTTTAACCATAAAAAAGAGATTAATAGTGCAAAACTACTAAAAAAACCACTGTGGCTTTTGCTTTGATAAACACGAAATTATTAAGCTTTGATTTTTACCTGTTCAACTTAGGAACGTTGACGAAATAAGTTCCATCATATTGCGAAGTTATATTTCTTTTTTATGAGGCGTAAAATCTGCGAATAATGAATTATTTAAAGACTTTTGCAAC
>CAIUZK010000235.1 GCA_903903635.1 uncultured Bacteroidota bacterium | reverse complement strand
ATAACCTGCTGAAATGTACTTGCATAAGCATTTCAGTCTTTTTATCGTACTTTGTAATCACACAATAGCATATTGGTTATACAAATATATGCATTGTTTTTGTAATTTTGTAGGAATTATTTTGAAAGTCTCACTAAGACGTAAAATGGCTGAAAAAGGTTAGGAAAAAAAATGAATATTTTTATTCGTAAAGCTAAAAGTTTAATCGGGAGATCAAAAAAATCTTCCCAAAAGGCTATTGCCCATAACCAAAATCTCTTTTAAGTACGTTGATAACATCGCCTATGGGCAGGCCCATTACATTGTAGTAATCGCCATTAATTTTTTCGATACCGGTAACACCAATCCACTCCTGAATGGCATAGGCCCCGGCTTTATCGTAGGGTTTGTAGCGGGTAACATAATGCCTTATCTGCTCTTCGGACAGGGTGCGGAAATAAACCTCAGTAACTACAGAGAAGCATACTTCATGGTCGTTTTTACGGATACATACACCCGATACTACTTTGTGCATACGGCCACTCAACTGACGGAGAATTTCGATGGCATTAGCCTCATCTACGGGTTTGCCCAGTATGTGATGGTCGAGCAGCACAACAGTATCGGCAGCAATAACAATTGCATCGTGCACCATGTGAGACACCGCATCGGCTTTTTTCCTGGCCAGAAATTCGGGCACATCATCGCCTGGCATGCCGGGCGGATTTGTTTCATCTACATCGGCAATAATGATTTCGAAAGAGATCTCCGCCATTTCGAGCAGTTGCTTGCGGCGTGGTGACTGGGAGGCGAGTACGATTTTGGAATGCATGGATTATCTGAATTCTAAATGATAAATAATCAGTGAGCAAATGCCCGAAAGCATAATGATTTTAAGCTGACTGCTGGCTGTATGATAATGGTTGGTTCCGGAGCGCTTGCTAAACCGGAAACACCAGATAAGGAGCGGAATGAGGAGTAATAAGGTAAAATACAATGGCAACTGCCAGAAATGCCCGCGCAACATAACCAGGCTTACAACAACCAGCGATATAATAACAACCGCTGCCAGTGCAAGCGTGAAGTTGGCCGAATACTGGAGGCCGCGCTTTATGGGCATGGTCATGCAGCCGGTTTTTTCGTCGCCAATTTGGTCTTCCATATCCTTAACTATTTCGCGCATCCAGGTGAGCATAAAAGCAAAATAAGCGTAAAAAAGGAGCACATAACCTTTGTCGGAAAAAGCATATTTTAACGGCATACCGCCAGGGTGTGCGGTAGGCTCATAGAGTATGAGGATAAGTAGGGTTAGGGCGGTAAGTAATGAAATGGCAACATTGCCTGTGATGTATTGGCGTTTGAAATCTGTGGAATAAAACCACAGCAGCAGGGTGCAACTTAACTGAAGAAATACCCACTCGGGATGATGCGCCTGAACGGCAACTATACCGGCAAGAATAAGGGCAAATATATTGAGCGCCGTATGCGCGATAATGGCCTGCTTTCGGGGAATTACGGTTTCCAGCACTACTTTATATGGCTTGTTGATGGCATCGGTTTTTATATCGAAGTAGTCGTTGATGATATAGCCGGCGGCAGCAATAAGGAGGGTAGAAGCAGAGATTAATAAAAAGTTTTGGAGGTTAAGTACATCAGGTACAAAGGGGGCATCGGGTACAACAACGCACCACCACGCCAGCAACTGCGTAAGGAAAATGATAAGCAGGTTCTTCCATCTTATGAGTCGGAGCCAGGGCATGTGTTTTTGTAATTTGTAACAGGGGCTTTTGATATGGCCCCAAAGGTAGTGCCGGGAATTGTCTTTTGGATTATTTCAGTGTTATTTTGAAATATTTAGTTGAGGATTTAAGCTGAAAATAAATCGGTTTCACAATTGTACTTGCCAGGTTGAACGTTTAGTTTTCCTTTTTAGCCGTGGGGAAAATCTTGAAACAGTCATTATATATCGGTTTTATAGCTCATAAAAAAAATATAACTTCGCAATGTGGTGAAAGAGATTTGTTTCGTTCCTATGGGTGAAAGGAGTTACTATTTATTCTGAAAAAGGGGGTACTATATGAGTTTGCAGGTAATAAAAGACGGTAATGGGAAAAATACAGGGGTTTTTATTCCTATGAGCGATTGGGATTCAATTACGCAAATACATGAGGATTTGAAAAAACTGGTTTCATTTGAGCCTGTTTCGAAAAAGAAGTTATCAACTTTAGCAGGATCTATCTCAAAGGAGACAGCAAGTGATATGCTTAACTATGTAGAAGAAAGCAGGAAGGAGTGGGAAGAAAGGCTTAAAAAACAATTTGAATAACCATGTACCTTCTTGATACAAATGCCATCATTAATTTCCTTGGGGCAACATTTACTCCTGAAGTAATGAAGGAACTTGGGAGAATTATTGATGCACAAAGTAATGTCTCCATAATCACCAAAATGGAAGCTCTTGGTTATAATTTCAAAAGTAAATCAAGTCAGAATATTACCGAGGCATTTTTTGATGGTTCTACAATTTTAGCAATAAATGAGGAGGTTGTGAACACCACCATTTCCATCAGGCGAAGCAAGAAAATAGATCTTCCGGATGCCATAATAGCAGCAACAGCGCTTACTTACAACCTTATACTAATAACCAGTAATGTTGCCGACTTTAAAAACATCCAAGGGCTAAGGGTTTCCTTACCCCAAAATCTATAACCGGTTGTTTCTGCTATCCTTTATTCCAGTTGCCCGGATCTACACGCCATTGTTCTAAGGTGGCTTTTTGATCGGGTGCGATCAGTTTTTGTTCTTCGCATACTTCCATTAAGGCAGAGTAGTTGCTTATGGTATACAAGGGCAGCCCGGCTTTCTGAAAAGCCTCATCGGCTGTAGGGAACCCATAGGTGAAAAGGGCGCACATGCCCAGCACCTCGGCGCCTTGTTCGCGAAGTACATCAACAACCTGCAGGCTGCTTTTGCCGGTTGAAACAAGATCCTCCACGACTACCACTTTCTGGCCTTTTTCCAATACGCCTTCAATCTGGTTGCCCATGCCATGCTCTTTTGGTTTTGCCCGCACATATATAAACGGAAGTTTAAGCAGGTCGGCGGCCATAACGCCATGAGCAATACCTGCAGTTGCAACACCTGCAATCACCTCGGCATCAGGAAATTTGTCGAGGATCATGTTGGCCAGTTCACTCTTTACAAAATCGCGTACATATGGGAATGACAGAACCTTGCGGTTGTCGCAATAAACCGGAGAATTCCATCCTGAAGCCCAGGTATAGGGTTTCAGCAGGTTGATCTGTAATGCTTTTATTTGTAATAACCTGGTTGCGAATTGTTTTGGAGTGCTCATATTTAGTAGAAGGTATAAATGAGTATAAAAGAGTTGGTATGTAGTTGAAAAATTAGCGTGATTAGTTTAAAGCATATATTATCAGGTAAATTTTTTTGTCACAAAGATCTGTTTTTACAATTCTCAGACCGTATTTGCGGGGCAAAGGTATTGTATTGCTGGATATTTATGCATAAGTTGCAGTTCTATCTGCTCAAAAGCAAGGACCAGGTATGTAAAATAGCAGCTATGAAATTCCCACAAAAAATATACTTCAATGATAAGCCACTTATTCTTACCACAGATAAGGCTGCGTATATCAGGGAAAATCCGGAAGCGGTCGGTTACAGTGTTTTTTCGGGGACTGAGCTGAATAATTATAACCTTGCACTGGTGGTGCTGGATAGCCCTGAGATCAGCGGGGCAATAATAGAAGATGCAACCGAAGAGGCGCTGCTTAACGAATTGAAGGCCTTATACCACTCTATAGACGCAGCTGGTGGTGTAGCCTATAATGAGCGGGGAGAAATACTGATGATATACCGCCGCGGCAAGTGGGATTTGCCAAAGGGCAAGCGGGATGATGGCGAGCAAATTGAAGAATGCGCACTACGTGAAGTAAAAGAAGAAACAGGGCTTAAGCACCTGGAACTGGGTGGAAAAATATGCGATACCTACCATATTTACAGTCAATATGGCGAGCAGGTACTGAAGCGCACTGCTTGGTATAAAATGAGCGCCACCAGCAAAGACAGATTGAAGCCACAGAAGGCAGAAAATATTCTGGAAGCCAGATGGGTAAGGGAACAAGACCTTGGACCACTGGTAGAAAAAACATACGAGGCTATTAGGGCTGTGCTGAGGCAGGCCAATATGAATATAGGCAAGTAGATTCTATTATCCTGCCAGAGTTCTCTAACACAATAAGATATAATTATAAGTTAGCATTTTATTTAGGGTGTATTTTAGATATTTTACTTAACTTTATACAAAAGACCTTTTGTATGGGGTTTAAACACCAGATTATGAGCAAGATTATAGCAGTTTGTCTGCTAACGATTCTGTCATGCCTGGAAGTAAGCGCTCAGTCTGTGTGGGAATTGAAGAAGGATGTGGATGGAATACAGGTTTTTACAGCGAATTCGCCCAATTCAAATTTTAAGTCGATAAAGGTGGAATGTACTGTAAAGGCAAAGGCTATGCAGCTTGTGGCTTTTCTTATGGACCTGAATGCACAGCATGAATGGGTGTATAACAATAAAAGCACTTCGCTGGTTAAAAAACTACAGAGTAATGAGTTGATTTTTTATTCAGAGGTGAGTGTGCCCTGGCCATGCACCAACAGGGATTACATATCGCATATTACCATTAACCAGCCAAATCCGGAACTGGTGACCATTGATGCCCGCTCGGAGCCGGATCTGCTACCCCGGAAGGAAGGAAAGGTGAGAGTAAAAACATCGAAAGCCCACTGGGATGTAACCAAGCTGGGAAATGAACTGCTTAAAATAGTATATACGGTAGAGTTTGATCCCTCGGGGGCTGTACCTGCATGGCTTACTAATATGTTTGTAACCAAAGGGCCGCTGGAATCCTTCCAGAAATTAAGAGTGGCCGTAGGCAAGCCCGCTTATGCCAATGCCACTGTTGATTTTATCAAGGATATGTGAAAAGCAAGGAGAGCTGATTTGGAAGTATTGCAAGCAAATATTGGATTATTATATATCCTCCGGCATTCTCTTTTATATAAAATTCCATCCGCTGCTACTTTTTATATCTTCAAATCACTAATTTTATTGCTTGCAATTTATTCAACCAATATACTAATACCTTATGAAACGGATACTCATGGCACTCTTATTGGCCGCCGGTTGCTGCAACGTTGTTTGGGCTGCCGAAATAAACTATTTCAACAAATCCTGGGCTGAAATAAGAGCAAAGGCCAGGGCTGAGCATAAATACATATTTATAGACTGCTACACCGACTGGTGCGGCTGGTGTAAGGTGATGGATAAAGAAACCATGACAGATCAGGGCATTGTCGCTTTTATCAATGATAAATTCATAGCTGTAAAGATGGATATGGAGCATGATGAAGGGATATCGATAGCCATGAAATATCATATCAACAGTTTCCCCACCTTTATGTTTTTCAATGAAAACGGTGAGTATGTGTACCAGTCGATGGGCTACCAGAAAACGAAAGAATTTATAATAGAGTTGAACAATGCGCTGGATAAAACCAGGCAGATAAGTGCACCCGGATTCAGTTCGTCCATCAATATTGATTTCCCTGAAATTTATAAAAACATATTTGCCGGCAATGGTAAAAGAAAGTTTGCCAAAGAGCCTGAAGTAACGGAATACCTCAACAAACAAAAAGACCTGTTTACTGAAGCGAACTGGGGTGTAATCAGCGAATGTGCCTTAAGCGAAAAATACACCAGATTCTTTATTGACAACAGGGAAAAATATAAAAAACTGTACGGCAAAAATGGTGTAGATGACAAGATATCAGGTATTCTGAATAGCAAGCTGGACAAAGCTATTAAAGATAAAAGCGACAAAGAATTTGAGGATGTGCTTAAGATGGCCGATAAATATGATGATGATGCTGCCTCAACAAAATTGTATTTCAAAATCACTTACTACCAGAAAACAAACAACTGGATTAAATGCACTAAAGCAGTTGATGATTTCATTAAACAAAAAGGATCTGATAACACTAACCTGATCAACTCTATTAGCTGGGACATGTATGAAAAGTGCTCGGATAAAAAAGTACTTGGCCAGGCTTGTGTATGGATGAAACTACTGGTTGTAGAAAAGGATCCGCAGTATGCCTGTCTCGATACCTACGCAGCCCTGCTCTATAAAACCGGCCAGCTTAAAGATGCTGAAGAATGGGCGCTTAAAGCTATAGAAACGGGTAAAAAGGCGGGCTCTGATGTTAAGAGCACAGAGGAACTGCTGGATAAAATAAAGGGTAAGAAATAGATGTATGCTGAAGGGTTATTGTTTGGTTTGCATACCCAAACCGGATTGCAGCAAAATAACGGATTTCCGAAGCACATTAATGTGAAAACAAAAAACACCTGAGCGCGGTAAAGAATACTGTGCTCAGGTGTTTTTTTATAAATGCCAATTGGTTATTCGGTGGCGATAACTATCCCGTCATTTCCCAACTGCTGCATATCATCCGGATCAGTACCTCCGCCATTTTCTTCGGCAGTAATAATCAGTATGGGTTCATTTCCTAACATGCCCATATCCGACATCAGCATTATAGTCTCCTCAACCATTGTTGGGGTCTTCTTTTTTGCCGCTTTTTTATGTGCTGCTTTTTTGACAGGAGCGGCCTTTTTAATTACTTTTTTGGTCGCTGTCTTTTTTACGGGTGCATTTTTCTTAATTGCTTTTTTGGGCGCAGCTTTCACAGCGACTTTTTTTGTTGCCGCTTTTTTTGATGCAACCTTTGGAGCAGCTTTTTTAGCTGCCGCCTTTTTGGGCGCTGGTTTTGGAGTCGCTTTCTTTTTTGCTGCCGACCTGGCAGCAGGCGCTTTTACAGCGGCTTTTTTAGGTGTGGTTTTCTTAGCCGGTGCGCTTTTTTTCGTTGTTTTTTTTGAAGTAGCCATGATCTGAAAATTCAAAGATGAAATAATTTTTTTACTGCCATTATGAATTACAATACAAGTTATGAAACAAATAAATTACTTGTTCTGATTTAAAAAAATAATTTTAATCAGTGTTTTATTTTCTGAATTTACAGTTAAATTTCATTTGCCGGGAGTCGAAATCTGGCATTATTTGCACTTTTACGCTAAGTTTGGGAAAAAATACGGGTATGAAAAAACTTCTCGCTTTTCCATTGGTTTTAGTCCTCTTCATGGCCTGTAATTCGGCCAATAATCAGCACCCGTCTGCTCAGTATGAAGAGAAAAAAACTTCTCTGAAAGATATGGAATCCGGCAGCCCGCTCAAATTCCTCAAAATAAACGGTGATTTCCGCAATAACCTGGTCAATCAGACCGTAGTAGAAGGTGAGATCAAAAATAATGCTACACTGGTAAGTTATAAAAACCTTCAGTTGCAATTCATTTTCCACGACAAAGAGGGTTCAGTTATCCAGAAGGAGAAACAGGTGTTAGATGAGGTGGTTAAACCCAATTCTTCCACCAGTTATAAGGTCAAGCTCAGCCATGTAAAAGATGCCAGTACGGTAACGGTAGACATTGTTGGTGCCGAAGCCGATTAAGGCTTACCATGCTCCCATTCCGAGCTCAATTCACGAGTCCCGGAATCAGCTAAAAAAATATTTCCCCGTTTCTGTAACTTTTTTCTTTTTCCTTCGATATACTATCAAATGGAGGTTAATGAGTACAACCTATGTGTACGGGAATGGGCCGATGCCCTCTTCAGGTTTGCCTGCAAATGCACAGGTCAGGCCGGCGACGCGCAGGATGTAGTTCAAAACAGCTTTGAGGTTCTTTGGCAAAAACGAAAGGATGTTTCATTTGAAAAAGGAAAAGCATTCCTGTTTCAGGTAGCCTATAACCAGTCGGTAGATAGTTTCAGAAAGCGATCAAAGGTTACCTATAAAGACATACCCGAAACCAGTTTTACCCCCGGCAGTCCAGATTTGAAAAAGATGCTGGACAGGGCATTGAGTCAACTCGATGAACAGGCAAGGGCATTGGTACTGCTAAAGGATTATGAAGGCTACCATTATGATGAAATAGGCGAGATAACGGGCCTGACCGAAGCACAGGTAAAAGTATACCTGCACCGTGCCCGCAAAGTATTGAAAGAGTACCTGGTAAGTGTTGAAAATATAATTTAGTTATGATCACATTCGAGAATTATGAGGAGTATATGATGATGCACGCCGATGGCGAGCTTACCCCTCATGATGAGCAGGATCTGATGAAGTTTATTAAACTGCACCCGGAGCTGGAAAGTGAGTTAAACTTGTATGGTCAGCTTCGGTTTACACCAGATAAAAGTGTGGTATTCATTGACAAAGACAAGCTGATAAAACCAGATGCCGTAAAGAAAATAATTGCTTTCCCGGTATGGCTGAAATACAGTATTGCTGCAGGTATTGCACTGCTTATTTTCTCTGCTGCGTTTAAGTTCGTTAATAACAGAAAAGAAGGCAATGAACTGGCAGTAAAGGACACTATAAAAGTAAACATCCCTGCGAAGCCTGACAGCGCAGCAGCTATAACCATCGTACAAAATCAACCAAAGCAATTACCCGTTATTGTCGATAACAATACCATTAGAAAGCACCATGTCAATTCAACAAATAAAATTGCAACAGTACTCAAACCCGTTAGGCCAAACACCATATTGCAGGCCACGGATAATGGAGTGAAAACTAAGAACCGTGAAACTGAGATCAGTAGTTTACCTGTTGCTGTGACGAGTACCATTAATACTGAACCCGACGTAAGATTAGCACATGGCCCGAAAGACATAACTGAGTTCAAAATACAGGCGGAAGCCCAGGCGCCAAAGAGCAAATTATGGAACATGCTGCCTATGGATGATATTAAAAAGAAACAACTCGAACATTTAGCAGGTGTAGTTGCAGAAGCTTATACCGAAATAAGTACACCAGATGATGATGAGACGGATAAGGCAGTCTCTGTTAAATTACACAAGAGAAAATTGACGATATCGTTTTAAACAATCTAAACACTAATTAGAAATTATGAAAAACACATGCTGCGCCTTTATCGCAATCAGTATCCTATTGTTAACCTCTACTGCCAATGCACAAACTGAAAATTCCCCTAAGCCAAAGAATAAGCATAGAGTCACAACCTTGACAATTACATATCCCGATGGCTTATCAGTACAGAAAAAAGACAGTTCCGTAACCAAAGTGGGGGCAATAAAGGGTAAGGATATTGATGCAGGTACCGAAGATATTTCAGAGGAGGACAAAGACGTAAAAAGCGGTCCAAGGTTCAAAACAGGAATGACCATGGTGGACCTTGGCATCAACATTCTGAAGGACAATACGAACTATTCTGCTCCTGCTGTTAAAACCTTTCTCAATGTTCCCGCAGCAAAGCAAAATGCGAGTCTGTTCGACCTTCGTCAGGGTAAGTCTATCAATGTTAATATATATCCACTGATGGTTCGTTACAAGGCATTGCAGACTCATGGACAGCGAATCTATATCACCTCTGGTCTTGGGCTTCAGTTGTACAACTTCAGGTTCGATCAGCCTGTTACCTACACCAGAGGCCCGCAAAGTGTTATCATGGATACCCAATCCTTTAAGAAAGATAAGCTTGCCATGGACTATCTTAATATGCCGCTTATGTTCACTTTCAAGACCAGGCTGAATAAAGATAGCTGGCTGGTATATGGTGGCGGCATCACCGAAGGTTACCGGATAGACTCATGGACCAAGCAGGTATCAGGTTCGGGTAAAAAAGTAAAGCTGCATGATGCTTTTGGTCTGGCTGATTTCAATACATGTATCACAGCCGAGTTTGGAGTTGAAGGTATATTCAGATTCTATGCTACCTACCAGCTTACCTCCATGTACACCAATGGGCTTGATCAGCACCCTGTAAGTTTTGGATTCAGGTTGACGGGTATATGATTCAGTTAACAGATTCAATTAGGCATTGTTAAGAAATAAATAGTACAATTATGACTTGATTATTTTTCTTTTATTAACTGCCATAGCTTTAGCGAAGGCATGTTTATTAAGTTGCCAGAGCCGCGAATAGCAAGCCTATTTAAAGATTTGGCAATACAGAGAAAATGGAAAAGAACAGGTTAGAATGTATTAGTTATTTTTTTAACAATGCCTTAGTTTCTTTTCTCGTCCACAATTCTGCCATCCTGCATGGTTAATGTGCGGTCGGTCATTTTAGCCAGGGCATCATTATGGGTAATCATGATAAATGTTTGCCCCAGTTTATCCCGCAGTTGCAGGAAGAGATTATGAAGGGCATGTGCATTGGCGGTATCCAGATTGCCCGTAGGTTCATCAGCCATAACCACCGAAGGATGGTTCACCAGCGCTCTTGCTATAGCTACCCTTTGTTGTTCGCCACCCGAAAGTTCACCAGGCTTGTTTTCAAGCCTGCTGCCTAGCCCCACTTCATTCAGCATTTCGGCAGCGCGTTTCATTGCCTCTTTTTTACCGAGTCCCTTTATCCAGAGCGGTATCGATACATTCTCAATAGCACTGAACTCTGGAAGCAAATGGTGAAACTGGAATACAAATCCTAAATGCTCATTCCGGAAACGGGCCTGCTTCTTTGAAGGCAACAGCAAGATATCAGTACCTGCAATCAGTACACTTCCGTTGTCTGGCTTGTCCAGAGCGCCAATAAGATGCAATAAGGTGCTCTTTCCTGCACCGGATGGACCCACGATAGATATTATTTCACCCTTATTCACAGTTAGTGAAACATCATTCACAACTGTTCTTGTGGCATAATTCTTAACCAGATTTTTTGCAACCAGCATATTATAATAAAATCGAGAGGCGAATTTTTAAACAATTCTAATTAAAGTCGTTTTTCCCGGCAAATGCGTAACAGTTTCCTGCTACATATACCGTAGTTCATTGCAAGTTATCCAATAATTTTAAACGATTACCAATCCACCTTGTAATTGACCATTAGGAACGTAAAATTTATGTGAAAAAATATATCTTTTCAATTTTGTCGTTTGATTTTTGAATTTTCCCTTACATTTGCGGAAATCAGACTAAAATAAATTTTCTTATAATATGTTTTGGACACTTGAATTAGCATCACACCTCGAAGACGCTCCCTGGCCTGCCACCAAGGACGAGCTCATTGATTATGCAATCCGCTCAGGAGCACCACTTGAAGTGGTTGAGAACCTGCAGGAACTTGATGATGAGGGTGAGATATACGAAGGCATAGAAGATATATGGCCCGATTACCCTACACAGGAAGACTTCTTCTTTAATGAAGATGAATACTAAACCGGCAATTATATCATAACATTAAAATACTAATCCCGCGTCAGCGGGATTTTTAATTTAGTGTGATTAAAAGGCAGGACTGAAAAATTCTCCTTTTATACTATTACATTTGAGTATATCTTTTTTATATGAAGAGCATAGTTGTTTTTTGCGGATCAGGAGATGGTTATAATGAATGCTACAGGGAAGCCGCCTATGAATTAGGCCAAACACTTGCTGCCAAAGGTATCCGCATAATTTATGGCGGCGCAAAAGTTGGCCTTATGGGTGCTTTGGCCGATGGTGCATTGAACAACAGTGGCAATGTGACCGGGGTGATACCAGAGTTCCTTAAAACAAAAGAAGTTGCACATGACGGCTTAACTGAGATGATAACAGTAACCACCATGCACGAACGCAAATTGAAGATGTTTGAGTTGAGCGATGGTGTTATAACAATGCCCGGAGGCTGGGGTACAATGGAAGAATTGTTTGAAATGCTTACCTGGAGCCAATTGGGACTTCATTCGAAGCCCATAGGCCTGCTCAGTATAAATGGCTATTACGATGCATTGACCGCACTTTGCGACAATATGGTATTGGAAGGATTTTTAAGTGAAGACACCAAAAATACATTGCTGTCAAGTGGTTCGGTAACAGATCTGCTGGAACAAATGGAAACCTATGTTGCGCCAGAAACCAAAAAATGGATCACTAAACAGACAACCTGAAAAAGGTTTTTTAGCGATATAGCAACCAGTGATTCAGATAGTATTTATGAAATTCCATTAAGCAATTTTCGACCTGTACTTGTTTTCCTGATAGGCAATCCTAAAGTTGCATTTTGAGCAACTGCTTTGACAAATTAAAAGGATTGTAAGTAATTCCATTTATTCCCTTTTGTTAGTGTTATTAATCCTACGACCTAAATCAGCTATAATTTAGTACCAGATAGTGCAAAGAATTTGTGCCTTTCCTTATCAAGATCCCAAAACAGGCAAGTAGTAATTGTGTTTGATCACTTCATGATTATATTTCTTTTTATTTAAATAAACAATTTACATTAACGTTATAATTATCAAACTTTTCTAAGTACTTTTATCTCAGTATTTACTCAACAAATATCTTCCATTATGAAACAATTCTGTAAGCACTTATTGCTTCTGCTCACTCTTGCTGGTTTCTATATCAATAATACTGATGCCCAGATTATCTCCACAATAGCAGGAAACGGTACCGCAGGGTATGCTGGTGATGGCTTTGCTGCTATATTGGCAGAATTTAATCAGCCTGTCGGAATTTTGAAGGACCGATTTGGCAATGTTTACATAGCAGATTTTATAAACAACAGGGTTCGTAAAATAAATTCCCTTGGCATAATTTCAACTATTGCAGGCAATGGATTGCCCGGATTTAGTGGCGATGGGGGGCCGGCAACCAGTGCCAAATTGAATGGTCCCACCGCTATGTGTATTGATGCTGGTGGAAATATTTTTATTGCAGATTATGCCAATCAATGTATACGTAAAATTGATCCCGCAGGTATTATTTCAACTGTGGCAGGTATCGCCGGCTCTCCTGGTTTTAGTGGTGATGGCGGTATAGCAACATCGGCAAAACTTAACGGGCCTGAAGTCATTTGTATAGATGCAGCAGGCAATATTTATATTGCTGATGCCTTTAATCAAAGAATACGTAAAATAAATACTTCAGGAATTATAAGCACAGTTGCCGGCAATGGATCTGCCGGATATACATCAGATGGCATTCCGGCCACTTCCAGTTCTTTGAATTATCCTGTTGGAATCACAATTGACCCTTCGGGAAATCTGCTTATCGCCGATCAGATCAATAACAGGATCAGGAAAGTGAATACATCGGGTATCATTTCAACAGTTGCTGGTACCGGTTTTACCGGTTATTCTGGCGATGGCGGCGCTGCAACTGCCGCAAATTTAAATGGCCCATATTTTTTGTCTGTGGATTCAGCAAGTAATGATCTGTATTTTACTGACAGGTATAACCACGTTGTCAGAAAAATAAATTCAGCAGGTGTAATTACCACAATTGCCGGTTCCGGGGTTGCAGGATATTCAGGTGATGGTGGAGCAGCAACATTGGCTACATTAAATTTGCCAGAAGGCATAATAATTGATAATTCAGGAAATATCCTGATTGCAGAGAACAATAATAATATTATTAGAAAAGTTAGCTTTTCTAACCAACCTCCAACTATAATTGCAGGTCACAATCAAAGCCTCCTTGTTTGTGAAACTGAAACTGGGATGCCAATAAACTCCTTATTGTCTATCACAGATACCGGTGCCGGGCAAACAGAAACATGGGTGCTACACACAGCTCCGGTTCATGGCACTATTTTAGGACTGCCATATAGTGCAACTTCTCCAGGAACATCAGCTCCGATTACTCCAATAGGGGTTACTTACCAACCGACAACTGGTTATGTTGGTTTTGACTCCTTTAAAGTATGGGTAAGTGACGGGATTTCTACTGATTCAACTACAATCCTCTTAAATGTCAACTTTTATCCAAATGCAGGTGTGATTTCCGGTATCGATTCAGTTTGTCCAGGCCAAACAGTTACCCTTACGGAGTCAGTTACAGGTGGTTTTTGGAGTACCAGTAGTTATACAATCTCTTATATTTCAAGTTCAGGAGATGCTACCGGTTTGATTCCCGGCCGGGATACAATTGCTTATACTGTCAGTAATATTTGCGGAATCAGGGCTGCTTTATTCCCTTTTAATGTAAAATCATATACCGAATGTCGCACAGGCATTAATGAATTGACTTCTGAATCAGGGGATTTTAAAATCTTTCCAAATCCTGCCAATGATGAAATAACTATATTCAGTGAAAACAAAATTGAAAAAGTTGAAATATTCAATATGGTTTCTCAGAAAGTCTATTCAGGCCAATTCGCTAACGGGCATGTAACCATCAACCTGGATCAAATAGCTTCGGGTAATTATTTTATCAAAACCAATGGATTCAGGATCGTTCGATTTACCAAACTCTAGTTAATCCACTGACTGTATTATATGTTCAATATCCTTATTAAGGATGTTTATACGTAAATTCAAAATAGGTTTAAAATGACCGACTGAAGCTGATTGAGCATATACGAAAAGTCCAGAGTTTTGCTCAAATTGGATGGATTCTACTCCCTTTGCAACATTATACAGCAGGAAGGATTTTAAGGGACGGCATCATTTTTTCCATCATAATTTTATCTTCACCTAAAATATTTACATAAATCTGTGGTATCTTGCCGCAGTTTATCAATTTTCTGTACCAGTATGTCGCTTAATACAAAGAAACTCTCTGTCATAAAGTTTACCAAAGACTTTTTACTGGCATCCCGTTTATTGCAGTTGTTCCAGCCCTTCAATAAGTTCTTTGGGTTTATGTACAATTTCAACCTGCTCACTTCATGGGTTCATAAGCACAAGAATGAAAAACTATTGATGAACGATTTTTATAATCCAAAAAGAAATTACGACAACCGTTTCAATAGTTTCAGTGCAATAATAGAAGCTTACAAATTGAATGATACGCCTATTTGCTACCTGGAATTTGGTGTTTCAGGTGGCTCTTCTTTCAGATGGTGGTTAAAGAATTGTACTAATAAAGCCTCCCGGTTTTTCGGTTTTGATACTTTCGAGGGCCTGCCTGAAGATTGGGGCCATTTTGCCAAAGGTGCCATGCAGGCTGGGATACCAGAGGTAAACGATGACAGGGTAAAGTTTATAAAAGGGATTTTCCAGGATTCACTCAATGGCTTTCTTGATGAAAATTCTGCCTTAATTAAAAACACAAGGAAGGTGATCCATATGGATGCAGACCTCTTTACTGCAACATTATTTGCCTTGTCTCAGTTATATCCTTACCTCAATAAAGGCGATATTATTATGTTTGATGAATTCAATGTTTACAATCATGAGTTTATGGCATACCGCTTGTTTACCGAGTGTTTTTATATCAAACTCCGTCCAATATCAGCACAGAACAATTTCTACCATGCTGCATTTATTGTAGAATAATATAACATATATCCTTGCTTCATCTGAAATAAAATAATCCTGGATATACCGTTCTGCATAGAATATAAAAGTAAATTTGCCCACCTAAATTAAGATTAATTGTTAATTCAGCATTCTGACGAAAAAGTAAGATTCGACCAGCAGGTGGAAAATTCAGCCTCCTATGTTGTGCCTTTTATAGAAAAAACAAAACCCATTGTACCGGGCATGACCGTTTTGGAGGTTGGCACGGCAGAGGGTGGGGTTCTCTCGCCTTTTATCAAACGGGGTTGTTTTTGTGTAGGTGTCGATCTGGCCCCGCAGAGAATTGAAATGGCCAATGAATTTTTGTCGGCAGAAGTGGCTGCCCATCAAGTTGAATTTATCTGTCAGAATATTTTTGAAGATTCTTTTCTGAACCGTTTTCGGAATTTTTTTGATGTAATTATTCTCAAAGATGTCATTGAGCATGTTTACGAGCAGGAAAAATTCATACCGTATCTTAAGCTATTTCTTAAGCCCGGCGGGCAAATATTTTTCGGATTTCCTCCCTGGTATATGCCTTTTGGCGGGCATCAGCAGGTTTGCCACAAAAAATGGGCGAGTGTTCTTCCTTATTACCACATTCTGCCAAGGTTTATGTATACCGGTATACTTAAGCTTGCAGGTGAGCACCCTAGCGTTATTGATGCGTTGTTGGAAGTAAAAGATACGCAGATTACCATTGAACGTTTTGAGCGCATCATTAAAAAAAGCGGATTGAAAGTACTGAATCAACAGGACTACCTGATCAACCCGATATACAAGTATAAATTCGGACTGAAACCCCGAAAACAATGGAAGCCACTTACGTGGCTCCCTTACTTTCGTGATTTTGTAACTACCTGTGTTTATTATACAGTTGGCTGATCGCCTAGTTAATCTATAATTATCTGGCTACAGTGATTTTACCTCTTTGCAGCGAATTGCCTGCACTGTCAAACGCTGTATAGAAATATAATCCTGACGGTAGTACTGAAACGTCAATCGCATCGCTACCGGTCATTGTTCTGGTTGCAACAACCTGACCTGTCAGTGAACATAATGTTACACTGATATTTGCATTGGATGGTCCATCGAAATACAAAACGCCTGATACCGGATTAGGATATACCCTGATCACGTCGTTATTTGAAATAACGGATACTGATGAATTATCAGGATTGGCAACAGAGGTCATGGTTACATCGTCTACATACAAAGTACTGCTGTCCAATCCCCTTCTGCTGCTGCTGGTAAAAGAGATACGCATGGTATCAATGGCATGTGTGGAATCGAGTGCATAAAGGATATTCGCTGTTACCTGAATCCATGATGAAGTGGGTGGTATAACAATAGTGCCAATTCCTATTACAGAATCTTTTCCCCCAATCATAGCCAGCGCCTGCACATTCAGCATTCCGCTGTCGATACCGGTTGCTCCTGTACTGTCTTTACCCGGAAAATATTGTACCCATGCACTCACAGTTGTTGGTTTCACATTTACTGCATTGCCACCTGTAAAACTAATACCGGTAATACCCGGTGTCGGGAGGAAGGTTATCCCAATATGTGTCTGTGCTGTAGTCAGTACGCCTGGCAGAATCAATGTGTCCTGAATCACTGTCATTACCTTTGCAGAAAAAAATCCTCCATGGGTAATAGTGAATTCCTTAAACAGGTTTCTGCGCCAGTCACTGGGTGAGGTACCCAACAGCGCCCCGAATGACTGGCCAAGGCCAATAATAATCGAGTCTACTCCATACCATCCGGTTGGCGCTTCTACCGAAACCGGAGCTGTCGTACCCGCACTGGTGTAACGCCATGCTTCCATATCGCCACCCGTAATTGTTTGACCGAATGAAGTAGCATAAGCGGTCAAAGAAAGAAAAAGTATAAAAATTCTCTTCATAACTATATTTTGTTTTTATGCAAACATACTAATTTAATTCATTCAAACATTTCTGGATGGCCTCGAAATCAGGGTAATCGCCACCACTGGGCAATATCTCTGCAAACCTTATGATTCCTTCCTTGTCGATAATAAATGAAGCCCTTTTGGTAACACCGTTCATATCACCCAATGTCTCAAATAAGGAATCATAAGCCATGGAAACTTCCTTATTAAAGTCGGCAAGCAAATGAAAATTCAGATTCAAATGCTTTTTGAAAGCATCCTGCACATAGAGTGAATCGATAGAGATACCAAATACCACGGCATTCATATTGTTGTACTCGGTAAGGTTATCCCGCATATGGCAAAGCTCACGGGTGCAAACACTGGTAAAGGCCAATGGGTAAAATAACAAAAGAACGTTTTTACCACGGTAATCACTAAGCGTTACCTTGTTTTTAGAGTCATCCCAAAGACTAAAGTCAGGCGCGGGTTGACCAATGTGAATTGCCATAAGTATTTTTTTACAAAAGTAATGCAAGATCAGGTGTGCGCAAAAAAGGATAACTACCTCTTATACCAAATCCACAATATAATATTGGCAAACGCAACTACGAATAAATACCCAAGAAACCATATAGGATTGATAACTTCAAACCAATAATATGGACTCACAAAACAGGCAGATATACCAAATATCAAACCTGATACAACCAATGTGAAGAGGAACCGTTTAATCAGGTAATGCCTGCGTTGCGGAATTGCCAATCGGCTCACAATGTAAATACCTGAATATAAGGCTAAAAACAAAGAGGGTTGTACTATAACTAATATCAGGTTGTCTTTTGTCTCGTGCATCGGGTAAATTGAACTGCCAAATTTAGTATTTCATTATTTAAATATGAAAAAATGACCTTGCAAGTCATTTTTATTTATTAGTAAATGTCGTTATTTCTGCCAAAATAGCGGCAATTTCTGCCCCGTATTAAGGTGGCACAATTAATGATGCACCTTTGCTACAAGAAAATTTATAAAACAAAAAACAGATAATTATGGCTAACAATGTGAACATTACCCCCCTCCACGACAGGGTAATAGTGAAACCCGCTCCTGCTGAAGAAAAAACTGCCGGTGGCATCATTATCCCCGATACAGCTAAAGAAAAACCACAGCGTGGAACAGTAATCGCTGCCGGACCAGGTAAAAAGGACGAACCAATGACCGTAAAATCTGGCGATACCATACTTTATGGTAAATACGCGGGTACTGAGGTTTCTTTCGAAGGTGTTGATTACCTGATCATGCGTGAAAGCGATATCCTGGCAATAATCTAATACCAAAAAACTAAATACCTGAAGGGACTTCCCCTTAGAGTAGCTTTAAAATTTAAAAACTAAAATCGATTATTAACAAGCCCGGCAACTGCGCTAAAGCTGAACACTTATTCCCCTGTACTCCCCTTTAGGGGCAGGGGGTAGCTGGGGCCGGGGTTTAAATACAAAAAATTATGGCAAAACAACTTTTCTTCAATATTGAAGCACGCAACAGGATGAAGCGTGGTGTAGATGTACTGGCAGATGCAGTAAAGGTAACCTTGGGTCCTAAAGGACGTAATGTGGTTATTGAAAAGAAATTCGGTGCTCCGTCAGTTACTAAGGATGGCGTTACCGTTGCAAAAGAAATAGAACTGGAAGATTCTATTGAGAACATTGGCGCGCAGATGGTAAAGGAAGTAGCTTCTAAAACAGCCGATCTGGCTGGAGATGGAACTACTACTGCTACCGTACTTGCCCAGTCCATCATAAGCGAAGGATTGAAAAACGTAGCTGCAGGTGCCAACCCGATGGACCTGAAACGCGGTATCGACAAAGCAGTTGCTGCTGTAGTTGAAAACCTGAAGAAACAATCTGAAAAAGTAGGCAACGACAATAAGAAAATTGAGCAGGTTGCTTCTATTTCGGCAAATAACGATAATACTATCGGAGCGCTTATTGCACAGGCTATGGCCAAGGTAGGCAACGAAGGTGTTATCACTGTGGAAGAAGCCAAGGGTACTGAAACTACTGTTGAAGTGGTTGAAGGTATGCAGTTCGACCGCGGTTATCTCAGTCCATATTTTGTAACCAATGCTGAGAAAATGCAGGTTGAGTTACAGAACCCATACATCCTCATTTACGAAAAGAAAGTAAGCACTCTTAAAGACATCCTGCCTATCCTCGAAAGCGTGGTTCAGAGCGGTCGTCCTTTATTGATCATTGCTGAAGATGTAGATGGTGAAGCGCTGGCTACACTGGTAGTAAACAAATTGCGCGGTTCTCTGAAGATCGCTGCTGTTAAGGCTCCGGGCTTTGGCGATCGCCGCAAGGAAATGCTGCAGGATATCGCTGCTCTTACCGGTGGTACGGTTATCAGCGAAGATCAGGGTTACAAACTGGACAATGCAACTATCGCTTCTTTAGGCCAGGCAGAAAGCATTACTATCGATAAGGATAATACTACAGTAGTTGGTGGCAAGGGCGACAAAGCTACAATAGCTGCACGCGTTGGCCAGATCAAATCACAGATCGAGTCTACAACCAGCGATTATGACCGCGAGAAGCTTCAGGAGCGTCTGGCTAAGTTGAGTGGTGGTGTTGCAGTTCTTTATATCGGCGCTGCATCTGAAGTGGAAATGAAAGAGAAGAAAGACCGTGTTGATGATGCTTTGCATGCTACACGTGCTGCAGTTGAAGAAGGTATTGTACCAGGTGGCGGTGTTGCTTACATCCGCGCTATCGAGTCGCTGGATGCTGTAAGCACCGAAAACCCTGACGAAAAAACCGGTATCGCTATCGTTCGCCGTTCGCTCGAAGAGCCGCTGCGCCAGATCGTGAACAACGCTGGTCTTGAGGCTTCTATCATCGTTCAGAAAGTGCGCGAAGGTAAAGGCGACTACGGCTTCAATGCACGTACTGAGGTTTATGAAAACCTGCTTGCCGCAGGTGTTATCGACCCTACCAAGGTGAGCCGTGTAGCTCTTGAAAATGCAGCTTCTATTGCCAGCATGTTCCTGACTACTGAATGTGTTATCGCCGACAAACCTGAACCAAAATCTGCAGCCCCTATGGGCGGCGGAATGCCAGGCGGAATGGGTGGAATGGATTATTAAGTCGAAAGTTTTAAGTCGAAAGTATAAAGCCCCGGCGTTGTGCCGGGGCTTTTGTTGATTACACAAAATAATCAGGTATATTCAGCTTTCAGACTCACCCTATTGAAGGTTTCCAATGCTGGCAGGCTTTAGTGATAAACGATCAGCTTAGCAGGGCAGGTTTTGCCTGAAAAAGTTACATAGAGCTTCCATATTAATAGTATATTTACAACTGGAATAATTCAGGTATACTATTTAAAATAGATTGACTTGATTTTTGTTAAAGATATTTCTAATATTAAAGAAGTTCCCGCTGAAGGGTAGGACAATATTTTTACTGATTTCATTCAGGTATTTTCATTTTGTTCAGGTATTATGACTTTTCATTTTTTTTATTTAATAAAACAATTATTTAAGGAATGTGCGGTATTGCTGGCATTTACGGGGCCATATCATCAGTGAACAGGAACGCAGGGCTTGATAATTTATCTGGAAAGCTGGCACACCGGGGGCCGGACGGACATGGAAAATATGAAGACGATACGATTGGAATGGCACATACCCGTCTTTCCATAATTGACCTTTCCCGGAATGCTTTTCAGCCTTTATATAATGAGGATGAAAGCATTGTACTTGTCTGCAACGGCGAGATATACAACTACAAAGAAATAAGGACTGAATTGCTTGCTAAGGGGCACAGCTTCAGATCTGATTCGGATTGTGAAGTTATACTTCATCTTTATGAAGAATACAGCGATAATCCATCCAGACTACTTGACCGGCTTACGGGTATGTTTGCATTTGCTGTCTGGGATCTGAATAAAAAAAAATTATTTATTGCGCGTGACCGGATTGGCATCAAGCCTTTATATTACAGTTATGAAAACGGATTGCTTATTTTCAGTTCCGAAGTAAAACCAATTGCTGTTTCCGGCTGTATTCAGGTCAATACGGATTTCACATCAGTATATGAGTATTTCCTGACAGGTAGTATTCCTGGCCCGAATACCCTGTACAAGGAGATAAAAAGCCTTCCGCCGGGTTACTACCTGACCATTGAAGATGGCAGGCTTAACATCCGGGAATACTGGGATATACCCTATAACGGAAGAAAGTGGAAAAACCTCGGCGAGGCCGAAGATAAAGCAGGTAGCCTGCTATCTGAAATAGTAAAAGATCATCTTGTGGCCGATGTGCCGGTTGGTACATTCCTTTCTGCAGGTGTAGATTCCTCGCTTATAACCGCTATGGCGGTGGAGCATCAGCCGGGTATTCACAGTTTTACTGCTTCTTTTCCAGGCGAGCCTGAAGATGAAGGAATTATTGCAGCAAAAACCGCTGAAAGTTTGGGTACGACCCATCATGCCTATGAGTTAAAAAGTAATTTCTATGCCGACTTTGATGAGCAGTTCAGATACCTTGACCAACCATTTGCAATTAACAGTGCGCTTTCTTTGGGCAGAATATCAAATATGGCACGGAAGCATGTCAAGGTGGTGTTGAGCGGAGATGGAGCTGATGAGCTGTTTGGCGGGTATTACAGGCATGAATTTCCGAAATTACCCGCTTTTCTTAAACTGATACCTGGGCCGTTGCAAAACAGAATACTTAAGGCAGGCGCCAGGCTTACAGGTAAAAAAAGCCTTGAAGTGCTGAGAAAAGTGCTGGAACTGCCTGAAGGTCAGAAATTTTTAAACAGAATGGCTGTAACAGATACGGAGTCCATACTATCTTTGCTGGCTCCGGATGTAGCTAAAGAAATAGATAAGGACAGGTATTTGCTGCGGCTGAATGGGTTATTTAGTTCAAGGCAGGATGATGACCAACTGAACAGATTGTTGTACGTGGAAATGAAAACCACTCTTGTGGATGAAATGCTGACCAAGTGCGACAGGATGACTATGATCAATGGGATTGAAGGCAGGGTGCCATTTCTTGACCACCGGTTTGTGAATTTTGCATTCAGTGTCCCTTCTGAATTTAAGAGGGAGGGTGGAACGGGTAAATTATTGCTACGGAACCTGCTGGCGAAGCGATTAGGTAAGACACTGGCATTTCGGGAAAAAACAGGCTTTAATTCCCCTCTGAAACAATGGCTGATCAATGATGCTGAAACCAGGAATTTTACATTAGCCAATATTGATCAGGCAAAGCGGTTGCCTGTTTTTAATAGCAAACAGTTACAATATTATTCAGAGAATCTTGATAAAATAAGAGCAGAAACTATTTTCGGGATTGTTTGCATGAATACTTTTGACAATAACATTTGATCGTCAGATACTAAACGGATATATGAAGATTCTATTAACGGGGGTTGCAGGTTTTATTGGGAGCCATGTTGCGGAAAAATTACTGGAATTAGGTCATGAAGTGGTTGGGATTGATAATTTCGACCCCTTTTATGCCAGAACTATTAAAGAACGAAATATTGGAGCAGCATTGCATCATAAAGGGTTCCGGTTCGTAGAAGCCGATATTTGTGACCCGGGTTGCTGGGGTGCATTGCAGGATCAGAAATTTGAACTGATAATACATCTGGCTGCCAAGGCAGGGGTAAGGCCATCCATGATCGATCCGCTATCATACAATAAAGTGAATATTACCGGTACTAATTATTTGCTTGAATTTGCCAGAAATAATGGTGTTAAGAAAGTGATTTTCGCCTCTTCAAGCAGCGTTTATGGTTTAAATAAAGACCTGCCATGGTCGGTTGATACTAAGGATCTGGAACCGATAAGCATTTATGCATTTTCGAAAAAAGCAGGAGAAGAGCTTTGCGCGCTTTATCAGAATTATTTCGGGTTAAAAATATTAGCATTACGGTTTTTTACGGTTTTTGGCCCAAGACAGCGTCCAGATCTGGCGATACATAAATTTGTAAAAGCAATTACAAATGGCAGCGAAGTGCCACTTTATGGAAACGGCGCCACATTCAGAGACTATACATTTATAGATGACATTGTAAGTGGAATAATGGGTGCTGTGGATTATGATACCGATAAATTTGAAATATTTAATCTGGGCAATACACATACGGTAAGCCTGATGTCTCTGGTAGAAACTATTGAAGATATACTAGGTAAAAAAGCTAACATTAAGTTTATGCCGTCACAGCCCGGAGATGTGCCTTACACCTGGTCGGATATTGAAAAAAGCAGGAAATTATTAGGATATGATCCAAATACAGATTTAAGGAACGGCATTGAAAAATTTATCAACTGGTATAATACTATCTAAATGAGAATATGGGCATTCCCTTCCAGTTATCCTTATGATTTTCCTGGTTTAAAAATGGCAAGTATTTTTGCCCACAGACAGTATAAGGGTTTAGTGGAAAACGGTGCAACAATAGCGGTGATCCAACCTGTATACTGGCATCCTGCATCGATATTCTGCAAATTGCATAATGACTGGGGAAAATCTGCGGAATTGAATTACCCTATTGAAAGGGTATTTGATGGAATTACTGTTTACCACCCCAGGATTGATAACAGGAAGCCAAGCCGCCTGTTCAAAAAAACATATCGTCAACGCTATATTGAGTCAATAACCAGGTTTTTCAAAGATCATAAAATTGTATTGGAATCCGGTACTGATATTTTTTATTCGCAATGGCTTCCTGATGCCGAAATGGTACAGGAAGCTGCGCATTCTTTAGGCATCAGGTCGGCTATACTTATGATAGGTGATGATGTATTGATCTGGCCGCAAAGCAGCCCTGAAAGGTTTAAGCTGTTCCAGACTGTGATGCACCAGGCCGACAGACGGTTTGCTGTGGCAAAGTATATTGGTAATGAGGCAAACAAAATACTGGAAGAAAATTTACCCTTTGATACTATAAGAAGAGGAGTAAATTATGAGTTTTTCAGACCGGTAACTGATACCGAAAAGCAGGCATTGAAGAAAGAACTGAATTTTCCTGCCGGAAAATCGATAATACTCGTTGTTGGTTCGGCGATTGTAAGGAAGGGCTGGCTTGATCTGTTTGCTGCCCTGAATGAAATAAAAAAAAGCAATAATAATTTTATCATTGCATGTGCCCATTCAGGACCAGAGGAATTTAAGCTGGAAAATGAAGCTGAAAAATATGGGCTTTTAGAAAATTTTCTGAATTTGGGAGAAGTAGACCCCGGCCAGGTGAACAGGTATTATCAGGCCAGTGATTTGTTTTGCTTGCCATCACATTGGGAAGGAATAGCTAATTCGGTAGTGGAAGCTATGGCATCCGGATTGCCGGTAATCACAACAAATGTTTGTGGCCATCCTGAATTAATAGAACAAGGTATGACCGGAATAATGGTTCCACCCAAACGACCAGACTTATTGGCAAAAGAGCTGGCTGCATTAATTACTAACCCTGAAAAAATGGCTTCATTAGGAAAAAATGCCAGAGCCTTTATAGTCAGCGAGTGGGGTAGCTTTGCTGATAATGCAGCTAAGCTCTATAAAATGCTGGAGGAGACATTATACCATTAAACATCAATGTCATTAACGTTCCTAAGCGATTTCAAACAGGTTCCGCCGCTGTTGGTGTTCTTTCTGCACAACCATCTATAAGTTATTGAATATCACTGTGATGAACACGGTGTTATTTTAACAGTATTTCACTTGCGTGATGTAGGTTGTAACAGTTAATCAACTTGCAGCGCTGGAACAGTCCTGCATATTTGGTAATTGCCTCCAACCATGACCCGGGTCGAATGTAATACAAACCTATTTCAGGACGAGGCAGTTATTATTGCACCATTACCCGTTGGTTGCTCCCAGCAGGTCCCTGATAACCACCGATGCCACTACGCCGCCAAATGCTGCAGGCATATAAGACATAGTACCATATGCCGACTTTTTGAAGTTGGAGCCATCGGTCATTATAAGAGAGTCTTTATTATTCTTTTCCGGTGAGAAAACCGCCTTGATACCTTTATAGATACCATGCGCCTTAAGCATCTTGCGCACCTGCTGTGCAAACGGGCAATTGTAGGTCTTCGAGATATCGGCCACTTCCAGCATGGTAGGGTCCACCTTGCCACCAGCCCCCATCGAGCTTACCAGGGGCAGCCCGCTGGCATAAGCTGCCTTCATAAAAGTAAGCTTCGGGGTTATACTGTCTATGGCATCTATCACATAGTCATAGTCGCCTTTCAGCATATCATCAACCCGCCCGGGCTGCACAAATTCACGCACCATGTTCAGTTTTAGCTCCGGGTTTATCTGCAACAGCCGCTCCCCCATCACCGCAACTTTCACCTGTCCATGAGTGGTTGCCAGTGCCGGTAGTTGCCTGTTACGGTTAGTCGGGTCTATCACATCCCCGTCTATTATGGTCATTGCGCCCACTCCCGACCTGCAAATAAATTCAGCCGCAAAAGAACCAACGCCACCCATGCCCACAATGAGCACATGTGCATTTATTAGCCGATCCAGCCCCTCCTTTCCTATCAGCAATTCAGTCCTGGAAAGCCAGCCCGTATCAGTCATGTTTGAATACTTTTTTAAAATTCGCTCTTACCTGCAAAATAAGATCATTTGCATCGGTTTTACGAATGTCGGCAGCCATGCTGTATATATCCTTTATCGGAATTACCGCATCATCTGTTTCCAGCAAAATACGGTCTGCCGGCATATTCCTGAGCACAGTAGCGGCCTGTGATCCCGGCTTGCATAAAGCGCTGCCAAAAGAAAGATAAAAACCCTGAGCAAGCAACCGCCGGGCAACTTCCTTTTTATTATTAAACCCATGTATCACCACAGGTATTACTGCCGGATGCAAGGTCATCTCCATCAGCAACTCTTCAAAAGCCCGCACACAATGCACCATCAATGGCTTGCCATAGCTGTTGGCAAGACCTATCTGCTTCCTGAACACAATCAATTGAACCGCCCATTCTGCACCCCTCACCTTGTCCAGACCGCACTCGCCCACCGCCCACACATTCGGAAGGTTAAGGTATTTGGTCAGCGTATAAAGATCATGCACATGGTTGTCTATATGCCAGGGGTGAATGCCCAGGCTACAGGGCGATCCCTTGCCGGCATCTTCAAAACCCGTATACATATTGTTGATAACAAGGCTATCCTTGCTCGGTGGTGCCATCATATGGCTATGGCAATCATAATACTGATTCATGGCAGAAGGAGAAGGTAATATTTTGAGCATAACTACTCAATTTAATAAAACAAATATACGCACTTTACCCCATATATAATCAATAAAATTGAAATTTTGCTTTACACTAAGGCATTGTTAAGAAATAAATAGTACAATTATGACTTGATTATTTTTCTTTTATTAACTGCCATAGCTTTAGCGAAGGCATGTTTATTAAGTTGTCAGAGCCGCGAATAGCAAGCCTATTTAATCCCGAAAGCTTTCGGCAATGCAGAGAAAATGGAAAAGAACAGGTTAGAATGTATTCAGTTATTTTTTAACAATGCCTAAGCATCACGAAATTCAAGCTGGATACAAAGGCGGTATTTATGGAAGGCTATGAGGAGGAAGTGCGGAAGCGGGGGATCATAAAATATTTTTAATGGCATCATTTTTTTTATTTTTGTTTGAAATTCATTTCAATGCAGCAATTCAATGATCCAAAGGATGCAGCCCGGAAGTTTGAAGCTTTGATAAATGAGCTCACTTATGATGAGCTCATTATGATTAACAGAATGTCGGCTGACAGGATCCGTTTGATGCAGAAAGCAGGATCGTTGTACTTCATGGCAAAATTTAATGTAGGCGATACGGTTTACTGGAAGGGAAATGATGGAACGCAACGTTCTGGCCAGATCGTGAGACTCAACCAAAAAACGGCTACAATTAAGACTAAAGATCAGGGACAATGGAATGTATCGCCCCAGCTATTGAGTAAATAATTGCCCCCCGGGTTTCCGGAAATGATTGATCTGAACACTTTTTTTTAATCGTTTACAAAAATCACTGTTATTTTTGCAAAAAATAATTCTGTGCAAATTCCTTTGAAAAATTACAGGATCGTTACCGATGAGCCGTCATCAGATAAAGCTGTCCGGGTTCCCGATGTTATCTCCGTCGAATTAGGTGATTTATTTGAAGGCGCTTTAAAAGGGAAGGCTTCAACTAAAGACAGGCTGGGCAAACTGATTAATAAATACCCGAATGTGCCAATACTTAAATATTTCCTTGCTAATTGGTACGTTACGAAGAATGAAAATACCGAAGCCGATAAACTATTCAGAGATTTATCTCAGCGTTTTCCCGATTTTGTACTGGGGCGAACTAGCCAGATAGCCAGGCTCCTTGATTTATATGAAACTGGTAAGGTTGGAGATTATTTTAAAAATAACTTCGACATTGGTTTTCATTTTCCTGCCCGTAAAGAATTTGACCTGATGGAATACGAAACATTTATGTCAAATGTTATTCATTATCTGACAATGACCGGGCATTATGAAAAGGCAGAAGAACAGATAGCGCTGGTTGAAAAAGTGGATGACAATAATGAGTTTATTAACGAGATGTCGCAAATTGTTTCGACGTTGAAGGCCGCAATGCGTGATGAAGAGGATGAGGATGAAAACTACCGGAGTGATTTTCAGATAGTTGAGCCCACATTGCCACAACGCGTTGTTCCGGTTATACCTGCATCTGCTCTGTTTCAATTTCTTTATAACGTTGAATTGTGGCATATTGATGTGCAAAAACTTGAAGACAACATAGTACATAATAAAGAAGCCTTGCTGGCAGAGGTGGGCCATATCCTGTTTTCAGCTATTGAGAGCGCTGAATATTGCCGGGAAAATGACGAATGGACCCCGGCTGTATTACATGCATTGCTGCTGGCAGCCTACCTCGATGATGAAAACACATTTGCAGGTGTCTTTCAGTTATTGGGCCAGCCCGAAAAATATATTGAGTTCTGGGTTGGGGATGACCTTGGAACCTTGATATTGCCGTATTTCAAAACATTTTCTGATACCAGGCTACAGGCTGTTAAAGATTTCCTGCTGCAGCGCCCAGGCAATAGTTACTCTAAAATGATGATGGCCGACCTGCTGGCTCAGTTTGTAGTCTATATGCCTCATTCTCGGCACTATGTGGTTACAGCCATACAGGAAGTATTGGAGTATTATATTGGTCACAGTGAAGACTGCTATTTAGCAGACCCGGACGTGGTTGATTGCCTTGTCTCAACTGCCATAAATATTCGTGCTACAGAGCTTATGGGACTGATCAGTAAATTATATGAGCTTGATATGGTAATAGGGGATGAAGGTACACCTGATGAGTGCGAACAGGCTATGATGGATGAAGACAGGGCTCCGTTTGAATATGATGCATACGATAACATATATGAGCATCTCGGCTATCTGAAGGAAATCAACAGGGATGATAACGATAGCGATGATGATGATGGCGATAGTGACGAACTGTTCGGTCAGGAACTTAATGAGGTTCTCAATAAACGGATACTAAAAGAAAAGGAACGGCAATCAGTTACTATTGATAAGCCGGAGGACAAAAAGTTATATCTGAACGTTTCAAAAAATGCACCATGCCCCTGTGGCAGCGGTAAGAAATACAAACGCTGCCATGGATTGTAAATGAGTGCAATATTGCTTCGCCTGGAAAGGGTAATGGAGAGCGCTCAACTTATCAACTTATCAACTTATCAATCAACTATTCAACCAATCAACCAATCAACATATCAAGTTATGAAGCTGAAAATCCATCCTCCTGTGAAGTCCTGGAATTAGATCCCGTTTCTTCAACGGGAGGGTTTTGGGGTCTTGATTATCAATAAAAAAGTGCGCAACAAAATATTTCTTGCGCAGTGTGCAATTTTGCAATTGCAATAAACAAAATACAGGATTATCTAACCAGGTATACCAGTTTCAGGACGAGGCACTCTCAAGTTTACATGAATGTGGTATACAATTATTATATCGCAATTAAATTCTGTTAATTCTAAAATCCAGTAAATTCTGATTCAGACAGAATTGCACACTCAATCCCAAAATGCGCAATTACCAGTAGTTAATTGCCTGATTATCAATAAAAAAGTGCGCAACAAAATATTTCTTGCGCAGTGTGCAATTCGCCCCCTCAATCAGAGTTGCTATGTTGAAAATCTGATTCCAACGTACTCCCCGGCACAAGGTCCCGTTTTTATAACGGGAGGGGAAGGGGGTTTATGCTTTGGGGTCTCCCCCTTTTGCCAAACTCATGTTAATTTATCCCTCGTGCAACCTTTTTGTATCAAACGGCATTTATATTCATAACTATTGATTTAGTACTTTGCAATTCAATCAGCAGGAGTTGGTTGGGATTTTTTTATTACTCACATTATTCAAACAAACCACATGAAAAAACTACTATTAATGCTGGTGGCAGCTATAGGCCTGTCAAACGCAAATGCACAGCTTAACCCCAATCATTATTCCAGGCAAAAAAGTGGCCCTAACACTTTGCAGATAAATACCAGTTCGAAAAGTGCCTCCAGATCTGCCCGCCCGCTTTCCAAAACAACTGCAGTGCCTATCGCGAGCGAGAATTTCGGCACAGGCACCGATACCACCCTCCCAACCGGATGGACATCGGGCTCCTTTCATGGTACGGGTAGCTGGCATTGGTCAGTCGATTCATCTACCTCATCCAATTCTCTGGGCTATATGCACTCCTCAACTGCGGCTAATGGCTGGATGATATTTGATGCTGACTCAATTAATTTTGATTGCTCCTGCTCACCTGCGGCATGGCTGCAGTCTCCCGCTTACAATTGCACCGGCCACCCTACTGTGCGCCTCAATTTTGAAGAATATTACGGCCATGTAGATGATACCTGTGAGATTTGGGTAAGTACCGATCCTGCTTTTGCAACCTATACAAGATACCCGGTTGAGCATAATAATAACCTCGATTTTGGCGAAATAACTGCCAATACAGAATTGATACATGTGGATATAAGCTCAGCTGCTGCAGGCCATGCAGCCGTATATATACGATATGTATATTTCGGTGATAGTTTCTACGACCTTTCATGGATGGTTGATGATATGACGATTACCGAACTGGAGCCGCATGACGCGGGCATATCCAAACCGTACCTGCTGGCACCGGTTGCTACGGCTTATAATGGGACTGTTTCCTGTACGCCACTTGCATTTACCGACAGTATCTACCCCGGTATTTTCCTATCCAACTATGGGGCTAATGCCGAAACCAATGTTCCGGGATCGTTGAATATTATTCGGGGAGGTACATCTGTTTATACGCAAAGCAATACATTTCCCAATCTTCCGTATGCTGCCAAAGATTCGGTTTCCTGGTTTCCTGCATTTAAACCTACCTCAACCGGGCTCTACACATGCGCCTATGCCTCGGGCCTGCCGGGCGATGCGGATGCCGGAAATAACATGGATAGCCTGAATTTCACGGTAACAGATTCTATCTGGATGCAAAATGATTCACTGGGGATTACTAATTTCATTGTGAATAATGCAACCTTCTTTTCGCCTGCATCCACTTATTTTATTGGTACCCGTTTCGATGTGCCTGCTGCTGCTGTCGGAGATACAATATCTGGTTTTGGTGTGGGTTTCTCGCCGTTAACCAATTCGCCCAATACCGGCAGCAGGGTTAGTGTGCAACTGTATTCAAAACACAAAACGGATACGGCATGGACCTACGAAGGTACTTCTGTATCCCGGCCAATTGTTGCTGCCGACATTTCAACTTTTACAAGTACCCACTGGGCCGATTTCCGTATCGATACAGGGGCTTCGGGGGGTGTTGGGCATTTTGTTTTACATCCGGGTACTTCCTATGCCGCCGTATTACAATGCAAAAACCTGCATACCGACATGGCAATATTTGCATCAAAAGCACATCGAGTACCTGGTATTACGGGTACAATTTACGTTTCCGACACATCATTCAATGATGGTAGTCATACATTCCGCAATCATATAATGTCTGATACAGGCTTCGACGGCTACGTGCCTTTTATCCGGATGTATTTCGGTACGGTACCTGTAGATCGTACTGCTGTGCCCGGCAATAACAGGCCGCTTACCATCGGTCAGCCATGGCCCGACCCTGCCAATAACCTGATCAATATACCTTTTGTCTGTACAACTGGTCGACTGGTTACCGTGCGTATTTCTGATATGACCGGGAAAGTGGTTGCAACTCAGAATATTACCGCAACAGCAGGAAAAAATCAGAATGCAGCATTTAATACGGCTGATTTACCCGATGGTACATATATATATAGTATAGCCGCCGATGGTTTTAGTACCAATGGCAGGTTTGTAATTACCCATTAATCATACTAATATTTCATAATAAAAGAGAATCTATTTAGCTCCCTTTTTTTCTTTTTGGAAACAATATTCTATTATTGCACACGCTAGCCCCAATTTCAGGCTGTGAAAAAAGGAAAAAATAAAGAATGGCTAAACATTTATTGATAGTGGAGTCGCCTGCAAAGGCTAAGACCATAGAAAAAATTTTAGGTGCCGATTTTGAAGTAAAGTCATGCTATGGCCATATCCGTGACCTGGAAAAAGAGGACATGGGTATCGACTTAAAGAATGGCTATAAACCTAAGTATATTATATCGGAAGATAAACAGAAAGTAGTAAAAGAACTTAGGTCACTCGCAAAAAAATCTGATGATGTGTGGCTGGCAACGGATGAGGACCGTGAGGGTGAGGCCATTTCCTGGCATTTGTGCGAAGTATTGAACCTGGATCCTTATACTACCAAACGTATTGTATTTCATGAAATTACGAAGCCCGCTATTACAAAAGCCGTGCAGAATCCGCGTTTTGTAAATATGGACCTCGTAAATGCGCAGCAGGCCCGTCGTATTCTCGACAGGATTGTGGGCTTTGAATTATCTCCTGTATTGTGGCGCAAAATGAGCATGCGCAACAACCTCTCGGCAGGCAGGGTGCAATCGGTTGCGGTAAGGCTTATTGTTGAGCGCGAAAGGGATATTACCAGGTTTAATGTCAACAGCAGCTTCAAAGTAGAGGCTTTTTTCGCCGCCGATGATATTAATAGTAAGAAAGTAACTTTTAAGGCCGAAGGCCCTGATAGGATAAAAGAAGAAAAAGGAGCACAGAGTTACCTGGATAAATGTATTGGCGCCAGCTATTCAGTGAATGATGTGCAGGTGAAACCGGCAAAAAAGTCGCCATCGGCTCCTTTTACTACCTCTACATTACAACAGGAAGCAAGTCGCAAACTGGGTTATTCTGTTTCGAAGACCATGTTGCTGGCGCAGAAGCTTTATGAGAACGGGCATATCACTTATATGAGGACCGATTCCGTAAACCTGTCCGAAACCGCTATTGATGGCGCAAGGGTTGCTATTATAGCGCAGTATGGCGAGAAATACCACCAGCAGCGCGTTTTCAAAACAAAGAATGAATCGGCACAGGAAGCGCATGAAGCCATCAGGCCAACCGATATGATGGCTACCACAGCAGGCGATGCGGATACCACACGTCTGTATGAACTGATATGGAAGCGCACCATGGCCTGCCAGATGGCAGATGCCCAACTGGAACGCACAATTGCCAAGATCAATGTTTCTACCCAACCCGATCAGCTCACCGCTACCGGAGAAGTAATGAGGTTCGACGGCTTCCTGAAGGTATACAGCGAAGGGCATGATGAAGAAGATGGCGAGGATGAAAATGAAGGCATGCTGCCTCCTTTGGTTGCCGGCCAGAAACTTGAATTTCAGCGCATGGTGGCCACTGAACGTTTCAGCCGCCCTGCACCAAGATATACGGAAGCTTCTCTTGTTAAGAAGCTCGAGGAATTGGGCATTGGCCGTCCGTCTACTTATGCGCCTACTATCAGCACGGTGCAGGCCAGGGGATATGTGGAGAAAAGAGATAAGGATGGTGTGAAACGTAATTTTCAGGTGCTCACACTGCAAAATGATAAGGTTACCACCGCCACAGGCAGCGAGAACTTTGGCGCCGAAAAAAACAAACTGTTCCCTACAGATCTGGGAATGGTTGTAACGGATTTTTTGCGCGAGCACTTTGAAAAAGTAATGGACTATGATTTCACAGCAAAAATAGAAGCCGAATTCGATGAGATCGCCGAAGGAAGGCAGTTGTGGAATAAAATGATAGATGACTTCTACCTGCCGTTCCATGTAAGTGTGGAACACACTATAGAGAATGCGACCAGGGCCAAGGGCGAGCGCGAACTGGGTGTAGATCCGGTAAGCGGAAAGCCGGTTGTAGCCCGTCTTGGTCGTTTCGGCCCTATGGTTCAGATTGGAGCAACTGCCGAAGGGGAAGAGAAACCCCGTTTTGCAAAATTACGCACCAACCAGAGCATCGAAACCATTTCGCTGGATGAGGCTATGGAACTGTTCAGACTGCCCCGTAATCTCGGTCAGTTCGAAGGTGAGGATATTGTAGTCAACATTGGTCGATTCGGTCCGTATGCGCAACACGCTGGTCAGTTCTACTCCCTCAAAAAGGATATGGATCCCTATACGGTTGAGCTCGGTCAGGTAACCCCGCTAATAGCCGAAAAGAGGCAGGCCAAACTGGAAAGCGAAGTGAAGGTTTTTGAAAAGGAGAAAATCAGAATTCTCAGGGGCCCATATGGTTTGTACATCAAGCAGGGCCTGAAGAACTATAAAATACCCAAGGAAAAAACGGAGACTGCCGCTACCCTAACCATCGGAGAGGTAAAAGCAATTATCGAAGAGCAGAAAGCTAATCCGCCTAAGAAAATTGCCCGCAGGAAAAAAGCGTAATCCCCTTGATCAGGGTTTTATATTGTTCATTTTAAGGGACTGAAAATCACATCCCTGAAATATATTGAAGTCACAAAACGTTTATCCCCATTCAGGGGATTTCGTTTTTTGGCGGCATTTCATTTTCTCCATACCTTGGATTTCAAACCGGGGATTTTATAAATGTATCACCCTGTTTTTAAATAATGCAATCCAATAAAGAAATATCAGCGCTCCTGAAATTGATTGACGACCCCGACTATGAGGTCTATGATACAGTTGCATCCAAGTTGCTGCACTATGGCAAGGAGATCATACCAAGGCTGGAGCAGCTTTGGGAGGTTACAGACGATACCGAAGTTCTGGAGCGGATTGAACTGCTGATACACAGAGTCCATTTCGAAGATCTGCAGGCAGATTTTGTGGCCTGGAATAATGCTTTTCAGCCGGAGCTTTTAAGAGGAGCTATGCTACTGGCGAAATTCCAGTTCCCCGACCTTAATGTTCCTGCCATATTAACCCAGTTCGACCAGCTTCGCCGCAACATCTGGCTGGAGTTGAATAATTATCTTACACCGCTGGAGCAGGTGAATGTCTTTAACAGCATATTGTTTAATTACTATAAACTTCAGGGCCACGAGCTTACAGAGCGGGAGCCAAAATACTTCTTCATCAATCAGGTACTTGATAGCAAGCAGGGCAATTCCTATTCTTTCGGAATAATCTACCTGGCTCTTTGCGAGATTCTTGATATACCCATTTTTGCTGTCGATGTGCCCCGCCAGTTCATTTTTGCCTACATAGATGCCCTGCATAACTTCCTTGATCCTGATGATAAGGGAATCAACCAGATCCAGTTTTTTATAGATCCGCTCAATGGAATAGCCTATACCCCGAAAGATGTAGAAGCTTACCTGAAGAAAATTAATGCCACCGACTATGAATCTTATTTTGCGCCAATGCTCACGCGGCGCATCATTTATAAAATGATGGAGGAGCTGGCCCTTTGTTACCGTTACCGTCGCGAAGAACATAAGGCCGATGAAATTCAGCAATTGATGTTGCTGATTGCTGAACCGGAGTAATGAAGCAATATTGGTAGCTTTATTTCCTTCTGCCAAAGATCATACGGAATGGCTTGAGAAAGTAGTAAAGACCATACCAGCCTTTAGGCACATGGTAGGCTTCCATATCGCGCACATTAGGAGTTATACCTGCATAGAGGTAGGAGCTTAGTAAGGCAATTTTATCTCCTGCCGAGTCTCTTAAATATAACTGCTGGCTGAGGTTTTCAAAATTCAGTTTCTGCTTTCTTAATGAAGGGAAGCGCAGAAGGTTGTCAGGAATGCCATCAGGCAGGGGAGTGGTGGTCGAAAAAACAGGAGGTATAGCAGTACCAAACAATTGTTCCGCCAACTGAAATCCCGTAACAGTAGTGTGATAGATTCTGAACCGTACTGTATCCTTATAAAATGCTGCCCAATCAATAAGGTTACTATACTTTTCCAGGAAAACCGCAATATCGATGATATGTCTCAGGCTTCGCCAAACATCGTTTACGCCATGGTGAACCAGCAAGACCAGCAAATGATTGTGCGCATTGAAAATTACCGTATCCTTTCCCATCAGCTTAATGGACTGAAGATCCCTGAACAGATATTCTGTTGGCAGTGGGATATTCATCATATTGCTGGTGGCGGCCCAGTGTATTTCTATTTTAATGGCTCCCGGTGCGGCCTGACTTCGGTAAAGCAGCTCATGGCTTGTATTAAGGAACTGCCGCTCAAAATCAGGATTGTAAAATCTTGGGTTATACCCTTCCTTCAATAGCAATGTATGCGTCCTTCCGAAGTTCTTTTTATCAATCAGGAAATCGATATCCGAAGTTTCCCTGCTTATATAGTCGCCGAATAAGAATTGACTGAGTAGTACCCCTTTATAGGGAATATTGAGAATGCCATTGTCAGTTAATAACAAATGCAACCGCACCATTTCTTCCAGGTGACGGAGATTGGCTCCGGCTATGGCAAAACACTTTTTCCGGAGCTGTTCCAGAAATCCCGCGTCTACACCTTCTATATTAGCAGATAGAACTTTGAAAACAAATGGCCTTATCTGGTGGGCCGCAATGATCTGCTCAAATAATGCCCAGTCTACTTTGTTTTCTGCAATGAAATTACTAACCTCATTCGCCGTTGCTCTTTTGAAATATACATTACTCATCAGTATGACAAGTGCCATTTCTGTTGAGTAATGTTTTTGTATTTCACCGGGGTTCATCATATCCTCTGCTTATTATAGATATTGGCAAATGAACCACCTGCATTGATCAATTCGTCAAAACTTCCTTGCTCAGCGATGCGGCCATCGGCCATTACATAGATATGCCCGGCAAGTTTCAGATTGTATAATCTGTGTGTAACCAGTATCACTATTTTATTCCCTATCTCATTGTTCAGGTTTTCAAAAATTGTATGCTCTGCCACCGGGTCAATTGAGCTGGTTGGCTCATCCAGAATAAGTATCCGGCTGTCTTTATAAAACATTCGGGCAAGCGCGATCTTTTGCCATTGACCGCCGCTCAGTTGCTCGCCATTTTTATAGGTTCGTCCCAGTTGTGTACCCATGCCTTTAGGGAAAGTTGCTATCTTTTCTTTAAGTCCTGATTTTTCAATTGCGGCAACAAGTTTGTCTTTGTCTTTTTTATGAATACCCAGTGCGATATTCTCACCGATAGTAAGATCATATTTGCCGAAATCCTGGAACATGGCAGTAATGTTCTTGCGCAGATCTTCTATACTGATGCCGGTAATATCCTGATCATCCATCAGTATTGATCCCGATTTGGTTTCATACAAGCGGCAAAGCAATTTAATGAGTGTGGACTTGCCCGAGCCGTTTTCTCCTACAATAGCCGTTATCTGTCCGGGCTTAAATACCATATTGATGTCTTTCAGCACTTCTCTTGCTGTTTCAGGATAAGTAAAGCAGAGGTTTTTAACCATAATGCCTTCCTTCAGGCCCGGCATCGGCACACTTTGTTTCGCATCTTTGATCAATGTAGGTGAGTTCAGGTAATCAAGTATCTGCCTGAGGTAAAGCTGGTTCTGAAACAAATTGATTCCCGATTGAAACAAGCTGGTAATAGATGACTGTAGTCGCTGGAATACCTGAAAATAGATCACCAGTCCACCAATGGTTATTGCCCCCGAAACTGCTCCGCTGATTATAATACAATAGATGATGGTAGTAATAATGATCTCAAAAAACTGTATCAATATGTTGTGTCGCAGGAATTTGAGTTGAAGACTTTGTTTTCGGGTGAAAATAGTTTTGCGAAAATCCAGATACTTTGAAATGAAGTCCCTGCCGAAATTGAAAATCCGCACCTCTTTTGCATAGGTATCAGTAGTAAGGTAATGATAGATTCCATTGGCTTTCCTTTGCGTGGCGACACTTTCTCTATCCAACTGGTATTGTTTCATGCCGTGCATTAATTTGCTTATCGCCAATGGCACGCTAAGTATAACAATAAGTACCAAAACAGACCAATGGGCAAGTATCATGAATCCGGATAACAAGATGATCATGATAATATTCTGAATTATGCCCTGGAACGCAGAAATAAGCATTGCAGGGCGGCTTAAAGATTGCTGATGCGCCATATTCAGCTCATCGTAAAAAGCAGGATTTTCAAAATACTCCAGTTCTAAATCTATTGCTTTGTTCAATACCTGCGATACTACCCTGTCCGAGATAATTTGCTGTTGCTCTGCTGTTTTGTACGATGAGAACTGGGTAATGATACCTGAAACAAGCTGAAGACCGGCAAATAGCAACAAACTTGTTCCGGTATGCTCCCAGGTTATGCCCGAAGCTTTGGTCTGGTCTATCAGGTGTTTAAGTACAAGAAGCGAAATCAACGGGAAAATTGCGGAAAGTATAAACAAGGCAAAGTTTATAATAGTAAGTTTTTTGCCTGACGTCCAGATCAGCAGGAAGCCCTTTGCGCTATCTGCAAAAAAATCACGTAGCTTTTGCTTTTTATTTAAAATCTCCGACAGCATAAATACTTTTGCAAGATAAGGCAAACAAAATGCAATATCTGAATTGCCGGTGTCTGAACTCTTACTGAATTAGATAAGAAATATTTTATTTATTAAATAATATCCGTATTTTAGTGCAAAATAAACCTATGAATTTCCTTCGGTCTATATTCTTGTTCCTTATAATGGCCATTAGTGCCATTTCTTTAGGCCAGTCTACTACGTTTAATTACACAGGTTCAGTTCAGATCTATACTGTACCTACAGGTGTTTTTTCGGTTGATGTTGATGTGGCCGGAGGCCAGGGAGGCAATTACCATTCACCTCCAGCTTTAGGAGGTAACGGTGGCCGGGTACAGGCTACTTTGGCTGTAACCGGAGGAGAAATATTATATGTCTATATTGGCCAGCAGGGAGCAAACGGCTGTCCCTATTGTGGCTACATCCCGGCCGGAGGTACAAATTCGGGTGGCGGAGCCAATGGTGGTGCAGGAAGTGAGGCCGATGGTGGCGGTGGCGGTGGTGGCTCCAGCGACATCAGGACAATACCTTATACAACCGGTGCTTATACTTCTTTAAATAGCCGTCTTGTGGCTACAGGTGGCGGCGGTGGCGGCGCCTGGTATTGCGGTTATGAAAATGGTGGACCCGGCGGAGGGCTTACTGGTGGTACAGGTACCGAATGTGGCGCTTATAATGCTACAACTGAAGGAACACCCGGTACGTCTACTTCAGGTGGTGCAGCAGGTCACAGTGGTACCAGTACCGGTACCGCTGGTGGTTTTGGATTTGGTGGTGATGCATACTACTACTTTTGGGGTGGCGGCGGCGGCGGCGGATGGTATGGGGCAGGTGGCGCCTGGGGCGGAAGCGGTTGCGGTGGATCTTCTTATTATGGTGGTACAGGTGTTACCGCCGCTACAACTACTTCGGGTTACCGCTCAGGCGATGGATATGTAGTCATTACGATCAATTGCTCAGCAGGCACTATAACAGGTCCATCATCTGTATGCATGGGTAGTACTATTGCTTTGGGAGATACCGTTGGTGGCGGTGCTGGTACCTGGACCAGCAGTAATACAGCTATTGCCACCGTTGGCGCCACTACAGGTGTTGTCAATGGCATATCGGCAGGCACTGTTACCATTACTTATACCATTACGCTGGGATGCGGTACTGTTTTCACTACTTCGGTCATTACTGTCAATCCGTTACCTGCAATTATTTCCGGCCCATCTGCATTATGCATAGGATCGGCATATACCTATTCCGATGCATCCCCAGGTGGTCTTTGGAGCACTGGTGGCTCTTCGGTTTCTGTTGGCTCTTCTTCCGGTCTTGTCACTGGCTTGTCTCTCGGCTCCTCACTTCTGACTTATACATTGTCTACGGGGTGCAAAACAACATCTTCTGTTCTTGTAAATCCCAATCCGGGAGCTATTACCGGAGTGGCAAGCGTTTGTCCCGGATTCTCTACATCATTGAGTGATCCTACTGCAGGGGGGGCCTGGAGCAGCAGTAATACGGCTATCGCAACGGTTGGCTCAAGCTCTGGTATTGTAACGGGTATTACCGGTGGCACAGTTACCATAACCTATATGCTGCCTACAGGTTGTTATGCCACAATCTCCTATATTGTCAATCCATTGCCCGCTCCTGTTATGGGTGCATCAACAGTATGTGTAGGCCAGACCAATACACTGGTTGATGCCGGTGGTGGTACCTGGACAAGCAGTAATACGGCTATTGCAACAATTGGTTTATCAACCGGAGTGGCTACCGGAATCGCTGCCGGTGCAGTTACTATAACTTATACGCTACCTACCGGTTGCAAAACAACTTTTAGCCTGACGGTTAATCCTTTGCCATCCGCAATCACTGGTCTTAATCACGTATGTGCCGGGAGTAATATCACTTTGTCTGATTCCGTTGCCGGAGGAACATGGACCTCCAGCGATATTTCGGTAGCTTATATCGATCCCGGAACTGGTGTCATTACAGGAACTTCTTCAGGTACAGCCATTATCACCTATACTATCGGATCTGGCTGTATTGCAACTTATCTGGTTACCGTTAATCCCTTACCTTCATCAATATCAGGGTCTTCTTCTGTTTGCGTAGGATCAACATCGCCCTTATATGATATTGGCGGCGGCACATGGAGCAGTAGCGCTACATCCATTGCAACTATAGATGCCGTTACAGGCATTATCACTGGTATATCTTCCGGAACATCGATAATTTCCTATACACTGTCTACAGGTTGCGCCACAACATTTCCGATGCTGGTCAACCCGTTACCTGCAGCCATCTCGGGTACATCTGCCTTATGTGTAGGGCTGACTTCCACCTTTACCGATGTTACTTTTGGTGGTACATGGAGCAGCAGTAATTTATCTGCTGCCACTATTGTTTCTTCTACTGGATTATTAACAGGTATTGGTGTAGGCATTTCAACTATCTCCTATACACTTGGTACCGGTTGTTTCGCGACAATGTCAATCACCATTAATTCTTCTCCTGCCATCATCACAGGTATAAATCATGTGTGTGCAGGTGCATTAGATACCTTCACTGATGCGACACCGGGTGGATTATGGTCTTGCAGTCCCTCTGGTATTGTAGTCATGGGAACCGGATATGGAGTAGTTATGGGTGTTGCTGCAGGCGTTGGTACCATAACTTATTCTATAGGATCTGGCTGCTCAACAACTAAGCCGGTAACTGTAAATCCGTTGCCTGCAACTATTACAGGTACACCCATTGTTTGTGCCGGATCATCTGTCCTTTTAAGTGATCCTACACCTGGCGGAACCTGGAGCAGTAGTAATATTTCAATAGCTACCGCTGGCAGTACTACAGGGTTAATTAATGGAATCGTAACAGGCACAGCCACAATTTTATACACCTCTTCTTTGGGCTGTTCCAGATCAGTAGTAGTTACTGTTAATCCATTGCCTGCCGTGATCAGTGGGCCATTTACACTCTGCCCCGGTACATCAGGCCTCATGACAGATGCTACCCCTGGTGGAACGTGGAGTTGTGTGCCAACGGCCTTTGCCACCATCAGCACAACGGGCACGGCTACTGGAGTAGCACCCGGTAATGCAACCATTTCCTATACATTGCCTTCCGGATGTGTGCGCACAAAACCGGTCACAGTTAATCCTTTGCCAGCACCTGTAACCGGCCCCACCAATGTTTGTATTGGGTCGTCAATAACACTTGGCGGTATGAGCGGGGCAACGTGGAGCACAAGTGGTATCAATGCCACCGTAATGGCCGCCACAGGCGTAGTTACCGGTGTGGCTGCAGGTCTAGCCATAATAACCTGTACGATCAGCACCGGTTGTTTTGTCACTGCCACCATCACTGTCAATCCATTGCCTTCATCCATTTCTGGTCCATCAGCAGTTTGTGCAGGTTCATCTATTACGCTTAGTGATCCTGGTTCAGGAACCTGGGTTAGCAGTACTTCCGCTGTAGCTATAATTGGTTCATCCAGTGGTATTGTTTTAGGTGTTGCCACAGGAACCACTACAATTACCTACACGCTGCCAACAGGATGCTATACAACTACTACTGTTTCCGTAAGTACTACTCCGACACCGGTTAGTGGCTCGTCTTCTGTTTGCGCAGGGGGCACATTGCCGCTATCTGATGCGGTTATTGGCGGTGTATGGTTTAGCAGCAATTTATCTGTAGCAACTATTGGTTCATTGAGTGGTTGGGTCAGCGGTCTGGCTGCCGGTACCAGTCTTATAACTTACTCGCTGGGTACCGGGTGCACAGTTACAAAATCTATTACTGTTAATCCCTCACCGCTTGCCATTGCCGGCGGTTCAAGCATATGTATCGGCGGTACTGTTTCCTTAAGCGATGCTACACCTGGTGGTACCTGGTTATGTGGGCCCTCAACTGTTGCTGCAATCAGCGGCACAGGTATACTTTCCGGAATTGGCGCAGGTACTGCTACGGTTGACTATACTGTAGCCGGCTGCCCGGCTACCAGAGCAATTACCGTCAACCTCACTCCGGCATCAATTACAGGCCCCTCAACTGTTTGCATTGGCGGTTCAGTTACCGAATCTGATGCGGTTACAGGTGGCTTATGGAGCACCGCCGCTTCCTCGCTAACCATTGGCTCATCTTCAGGTATCATAACCGGGATTTCCACCGGCACTGCAATTATTACTTATTCCATTGGTAGTTGTACCACAGCAAAATTGATTTCAATAAATCCGGTACCAGTTATTTCCGGGCCTACGGGCATTTGTACCGGAACTTCAAGTGCGCTATCAGCCTCTATTACAGGGGGCTCATGGAACAGCAGTTTAACTTCAGTGGCTACTGTGGGAGCAACCACGGGTGTGGTTGCCGGTATTGCTCCGGGTAATGCGACCATTTATTATGCATTGCTAACAGGTTGTCTTTCTTCTGTGGCTGTTACTGTTAATTCAGCGCCTTCTTCCATCACAGGCATATCGCATGTTTGCGTGGGAGCATCATCGCCACTCTATGATGGCACAGGTGGTGGTGTGTGGAGTATAGCGCCATCTGGTACTGCATCTGTCGGATCTGTTTCCGGCATAGTTTCCGGCATAGCTGCAGGTCCGACTACGGTTACCTATTCGTTAGGCAGTGGCTGTACGGTTACCATGCCGTTTATTGTTAATCCTGCGCCATCAGCCATTGCAGGTTTATTTCAGGTTTGCGCTGGTTCCTCCGTTACCCTGAGCGATGTTACAAGTGGCGGCAACTGGTCCAGTAGCAGTACTTCAATAGCCACGGTAGCAGCTACTACCGGTGTAGTGAGCGGTATCACCGCAGGCGCCTCTGCCATTTATTACACACTTCCAACAGGATGCATGGCTTCTGCGCCGATTACTGTAAATCCTTTACCCGCGCCACTTTCGGGGGCTACCAGTCTTTGTGCCGGACTTACCACTGCATGGACCGATGCTACTGTTGGGGGCACATGGAGCAGCAGTAATACAAGTGTGGCAACTATAGGCAGCACAACTGGTCTTGTTACAGGCGTAGCGCCGGTTGGCGCATTTATAACCTATACTTTGCCTACCGGCTGCATGATCTCCAGACCTGTTACTATCAACTCTGCACCGGCTTCCATTGCCGGTAGCAGTTCAATCTGTATCGGATCTTCAATGACACTCACCGATGCTACCCCTTCGGGAACATGGAGTTCAGGCAGTGTGGGCATTGCTTCGGTTGGCCCAACAGGTATTGTCACCGGCATTAGCCTGGGCAACGCTGCCATAAGTTATGTTGTTGGTGGTTGTCCCGCTATCAAGCTGATTACAGTCAACGCTCTGCCTGCCCCCATAAGCGGTTCATCAGGTGTATGTATCGGTTCATCTGTTACCGAGTCTGATCCTTCTTTAGGAGGTGCCTGGAGTATCAGTAATCCTGCTGTGGCTACTATTGTTTCCGGAACTGGAATAATGACAGGTGTCGCTTCAGGTACTACCGTTGTTTCTTACTCTATGGGAGTAGGATGCACGGTTACAAGTCCGGTTACTGTTAATCCGCTACCTGCGGCTATTTCCGGCCTGAATCATGTTTGCCTGGGATTAACCACGGTGCTATCTGATGCAACCCCTGGCGGCAACTGGAGCAGCAGTAACACAGCTATTGCTACAATAAGCACAACAGGCCTTGTAACTGGTGTCGCTGCCGGAACCGCTACCATCAGCTACACTGTAGCAACAGGTTGTTCTGCTACATTGCTCATGTCTGTTTTGTCCGTACCTCCTCTTACGGGTGTGCATAATTTATGCGCATGGGGCGATACCATGACTGTAAGCAATACCAATACCACCGGTGTCTATACAAGTTCGTTTGCTACTGTTACAAATCTGGGTGCTGGTATGGGAAGAGTTTTGGGCAATGCCCCCGGCACTGCTACTGTTACGTATACGCTCCCTTCCGGATGCAGCGCTTCTGCTACTTTTACGGTTAATCCCCGTCCGGCTGCTATTACCGGCGTTACCCACATTTGTTCCGGCAGTACCATTACCCTGGCCGATGTTACTCCTGGTGGAACATGGACATCAGGCAATACAGCAATAGCAACTGTGGGCAGCACAACAGGTATTGTTACCGGCATTTCAGGGGGCAGTGCTTATATCACCTATACGCTGCCGGTTACCGGTTGTTATAGCGATTCTGCTCTGATTGTATCTGCCATGCCGGTTGCAATTACAGGCCCCTCAAGTGTTTTTATTGGTACTCCGGTCACGCTAGCCGATGCGGTACCTGGAGGAGCATGGAGCAGTAGTAATACGGCCATTGCCGGTGTAGGTGTTTCAAGTGGTCTTGTTTCCGGTGTATCAGTTGGCGTGGCTACCATTACCTACACGGTTGGCGGTATTTGCAGAGTCAGTAAACCAATTACCGTGATGCCAATGAAAGTTGGTCATCATGTTTTATCGGCTCAGGGAACGGAAGAGTCATTAGATCCTAATCAGGTACGCATAGCGCCCAATCCCGGCGATGGCGATTTTACCATCGACCTGCTTTGGGATAAGACGGAACCGCTGAATATCGTCATTACTGATATCGCCGGTGCAATAGTTAAAGTAATTGCCACTACACCACAGCCACATGTACCGTTGTCGGTTCCCGTTAAGCTGCAGGTTGCTCCGGGTATTTATTTATTAACAGTGTCTGGCATTGATAGCAGGTATACTGCCCGGATTGTTGTGAATCGGTAATAGAATTGGATATTTTTCTTCTATCCTTATTTTGGTGAAATCCCATTCATCTGAGCACGCATATATTTCTGAATGACTCAGATAGATAATCCATGCCCCGATTGTTGACGGTAATGTTGCAGATCAGGTTTGGCGGTTATTGTACTACCAGCTTAAGTGTTTGCGGCAACAGACCTTCTTTGGTGACCTTGATGAAATACATCCCCGGCTGGATGCCATCTAACTGTAGTATATTATTTTCGCCTTTCAGGGTATAATTCCGTACCTCTTTACCCGTGATGTCAAATAGCTGAGCAACTGCATTTGTTATATTGTCCTTTATGGCAACCGTAACTTCATTTGTGGTAGGGTTAGGGTAAATGATTGCACTTACTTTTGCTGGTTCCGGAATGTTGAGTGGCGCCATCAGCAAGCTGTAATTGTATTTTACTGTTGCCGACCGTTCATAATACGGTAAAATTGGTGAGAAAAGGGTATCAGGCCCGAACACTTCGGTTGTTTCCCACCAGTCGCCGGTGAGGTAAAAGTTTTTGTTTTTATCTACGACAATATTACACTGATCATCGCCCAGACTCTTGGTGACGAGCGCTGAAAGATAGGTGCCGTCCTTGGTGTAATGTGCAATGAAAAGCGGGTCTGAAGATCCGGGAGGTCCTGAAATGGTATCACCGGGGCCTCCGAAATTCATAACATAACCCAGTGAGTAAAGCCCCCCGGCCATATTGCCTGCTACCCATACATTGCCAAAGGTATCAGGGGCCACTGAGAAACCCTGATCGCTGCCGTAACTACCTGCCCGTCTTGCCCATATTTCATTCCCTGCAGAGTCGTACTTGGCAAGAAAAAGATCTGAATTCAATCCTCCGGTTGAAAAATTGAGAAGCGTATCATGGCCAAAAATAATAGTATCATTATAAAATGCGCCGGTAAGATAAATATTCATGTCTTTGTCGGATGTCATTCCGTTTATTACATCGTACATATTACCCGGCATATTTTTAGCCCATAATGGACTTCCGGAAGAGTCAAGTAGAGCCAGGAAAAAACCGTAGCCTGTTGGACTGGTGAGCGGGGTTGGACCCATAACAAATGGCGAAGACTGATACTGGCCTGATATATAAAGACTGCCACCTGGTTTTGCTATCAGATTATTGCCGAGGTAGTAGCCTGAAACATTGCCAAATGCTTTTGCCCACTGCAGGGTTCCGGTTGAATCGTATTTTGACAGGTATAGGTCGTTGTCAAAAAGTCCTGTTGAGGGCAGAGGAAATGCGCCTATAGACGATGCGCCAAGGGTAAAGGTGCCGGAAACGTATACATGGCCGGTGCCATCTATAGTCAATCCGCCCTGACCGAAACGTACATCGTCCATACCCGATGGATACGCCCTTAGCATAGTCCTTCCCCATACCACATTGCCTGAACTGTTTACTTTAGCCAGGAAAGTTGCATAATTCGGCGTAAAGGGATTGGTAAGTGTATAGCTGCCTAAACGGACCGTAGCGCTATCGAAAACCCCTGTAATATAGATATTGCCCTCCTGGTCGGTGGCAATATTGGTACAGCCTACATTCGAGTGCTGGCTGGCCAGGTTCCAGATATAATTGCCGTTAGAATCAATTTTTGAAAGTATGACCTGAACACAATTTGTCGAGTCAGTAACATTAAGTGCGCCACAGTGGGTCACTACATTGCTTAGAGTAGTCCCGCTCTGGGAGCCAAGACAGGTGAAGGTATACAGATATCCATCCGAGCTCAGTGCCTCAAGCCAGGAATCCTCAAACGGAACATTATTCGAAAAAGTGGTCTGGCGGCCCCATTGCCAGCCCTGAGACCATGAGGAGAGCGGAGCAAGCAGACATACTGAAAATGCAAGGGTGGAAATAAATTTCATGACTGTATTGTTTAAGATGAATGTATTATTATAAGTGTTGAATTTTAATACAACAAAAATCATGCCGAAAATTGAAGTGAGTCAGATTTAATTACTTTATTTTCAGAATAAGGAACGTTGATGAAATAAGTTCCACCATATTGCGAAGTTATATTTCTTTTTTATGAGGCGTAAAATCTGCGAATAATGAATTATTTTAAGACTTTTGCAACGAAATAAAAATGGGATAGAACGAGTAAGATGGTGGGAGTTATTTCGTCATCGTTCCTAACCTATGGATAAACGATTATAATTTGAGTTAAGCAATTCTTTTGCTCATTTATAGATTTGTGATAGCAGTTCTGTTTGATTGCAAAAAAAAAGCCGCGAGGCTTTATTACCAGGCGGCATTATTAAATGTTATAAACGTATTTGCCAACAGAATTATTCCCACTCAATAGTAGCCGGAGGCTTGCTGCTGATGTCATAGACCACGCGGTTGATGCCACGCACCTGGTTGATGATATCATTGCTTATGCGGGCCAGCAGATCGTAGGGTAGGTGAGCCCAGTCGGCTGTCATACCATCTACCGATGTTACTGCACGCAGGGCGCAGGTATATTCGTAAGTACGCTCGTCGCCCATTACGCCCACGCTTTGCACAGGCAGTAAAATAGCTCCGGCCTGCCATACATGTTTATACATGCCGCTGTCGCGCAGATGCTGAATATATATAGCATCTGCTTCCTGTAGCAATTTTACTTTTTCTTCCGATACCGGCCCTAGTATGCGTATACCTAATCCCGGTCCCGGGAAAGGATGCCGGCCAATGAAAATATCGTCTATGCCCAGCTCACGGCCTACCTTGCGCACCTCGTCTTTAAACAGGAAGCGCAAAGGCTCTATAAGCGACAGATGCATGATCTCGGGCAATCCACCTACATTGTGGTGCGACTTAATTGTAGCCGATGGGCCGCCATGTACCGACATCGACTCAATCACATCCGGATAGATCGTGCCCTGCCCAAGGAAACTCACATCTTTAAGCTTTATAGCTTCTTCATTGAATACTTCTATAAACAGGCGGCCAATGATTTTTCTTTTTGTCTCAGGGTCCGATACTCCTGCCAGCTCGCCGTAAAAGCGACTGCGGGCATCAATTCCCTTGGTGTTGAGGCCAAGGTGCTTGTATCCTTCCAGCACCTGCTCAAACTCACCCTTGCGCAGCAATCCGTTATCCACAAATATGCAGTAAAGGTTGGTGCCAATGGCCCTATGTATAAGTGTAGCAGCAACAGTACTGTCTACCCCGCCACTCAGCGCCATCACCACTTTATTGTCGCCTGCCTGTTGCTTGATGCGGGCTACTGTTTCCTGTATAAAGGCTGCAGGAGTCCAGTCTTGCTTGCACTGGCAAATGTCAACAATGAAATTCTTCAGCAATTGCCTGCCGTCTGTGCTGTGCGTAACTTCAGGATGGAACTGTATGCCATATACTGCATGGGCTGCAAAGCTGGCATCTGTTTTAAATGCCGCTACCGGTATGCTGTCTGTACGGGCCAGCACCGAAAAATGAGTGGGTAATTCCTTGATGGTATCTGCATGGCTCATCCACACCTGTGTGCCCTGTGCTATGGTAGCAAACAAAGCATCGCCACTGATGTCCTGCAGATGCGCACGGCCATATTCGCGGTGGGTCGATGAACCCACTACACCGCCTGCCTGCCTGGCCAGCAACTGGGCGCCATAACATACCGCCAGTACCGGGAAATGCGCAGCAATGGCTGCAATATCTGTAGCAGGGGCATCAGTATCGTTTACCGAGCAGGGGCTGCCCGACAAGATTACACCTTTCAGCGATTGGGTATAATCTATAGCCTTGGTACATGGCTGTATCTCGCAATAAACATTCAGTTCGCGAATACAGCGAGCAATAAGTTGTGTGAATTGCGATCCGAAATCGAGTATTAGAATCTTGTCGTTCATATACAACCTGCAACCGCCGGGGCGGAGCTTTGCTTTTTGCCCTTACTCAGGTCTGGTGGATCCTGAAGAACCAGGCTGTTTTAAAATATGGTTAAACTGCAGTCTGCTCACATAATACTATTGCATGGGCAGACCGTAGTGCTTTAAGCTTGTGCAGTAGGTGCGCCAAAATTAAATGGCATAGTAGTTGTTTCCTGGTCCTTGATAGGGCCATACTGAGCCTCAAAACGTTTCACATTGTCTATCAGTGCCTTCATCAGCCTCTTGGAGTGCTGAGGAGTCATTATAATACGTGATTTTACCTTTGCCTTGGGCACATTCGGCATAACATTTACAAAATCAATCACAAACTCAGCGAATGAATGGGTAATGATAGCAAGGTTGGCATAAGCCCCATCGGCCATTTCTTCAGAAAGCTCGATGTTCAGTTGTTGTTCGGGAATTGGTTGGTCTGGCATAATTGATGATTTTATCAGGCTGCGAAATTAGGTTAATTTGGTGGAAACCTTGTTGTAAGTTGATAAGTTGATTCTGTTGAATAGTTGAATAGTTGATAAGTTGACAAGTTGAATAGTTGATAAGTTTGCGAGTAGTGCGTTGCGTGGTTGATTATGTTGATTGGTTGAATAGTTGATAAGTTGATAATATAACGTCAGTTCGATGACATTTGTTATTATTCAACTCGATTATTTGGACAATCAACACTAATCCTGAAGGGATTACATGTTTATAGAAACAACCAAAGACCCTACACCGATGCCGGAGGTATCGCATGTCCTGAAGCTCAACCGAATATCTGGATCT
>CAIUZK010000234.1 GCA_903903635.1 uncultured Bacteroidota bacterium | reverse complement strand
CTCCCACCATCTTACTCGTTCTATTCCATTTTTATTTCGTTGCAAAAGTCTTTAAATAATTCATTATTCGCAGATTTTACGCCTCATAAAAAAGAAATATAACTTCGCAATATGGTGGAACTTATTTCGTCAACGTTCCTAGGGAATTCGGCATGCGGTATTTAATGGAAGTCATACGGAGTAAACTTATAAATTCTGAAATTGCATTAAAATCCGCAAAGCCCGCAAAATGACATTTACCAGTACCCCCTAAAAATGGCAAAGGCACGGTAGAAACCGCGCCTATATTGCCATGCTTTTATTATTCAAAACCTAAACCATGAATAACTCACTATTAAACCACGACACAAAACTAATGTGCCAGTGCAGGCATAATTATGACTGCCGTCAGCAAAAATCCTGATAGTAGTCATAAAGATTGGTTTGTATTTAGAATTTATGAGCTTCAAAAATAAAAAAAAGGCGAAGTAGAAACCACGCCTTTGTATTCATCATTTTTACTATTCAAAACCTAAAAACCATGAAAAAACCACCATTTATTCACTCACACAAAAGTATACTCACCTGCATGCCTATTCGCTGACAAGCATCATTGCCACTAATGATTGTAATCATTCGTGAAAATTAATTTGTAAAAGAATTTCATAAATAGAAAACACATTTGAGGAATGTGGTTCAATCAAAAAATACCTAAAAAGTGGTATAACTATGAATAGCAATGCATTGTAATTTTATTTCCGATTATTCGCTTATTTTTATCTCATCATTTTTAAAATAGCAAAAACATGAAAAAACTGATTTTTCTGGCAATTATCTGCTTATTTAGTAAAACACAATCCTTCGGGCAGTGTGTTATTTATGCCTGCGACCAAACAGGGGCATTTGGATCCGGATTTAATAATGACAACAACCCTACAACCTATGCTCAATGTAAGGAAGTGGCCATTAAAGGCTGCAGAGAGCATGGAGGAACCAGCTGCACCTTTCTGTATCAGAGTGCAAAACCAGGTTGGTGGGGCATGATTAATGGCAAAAAAGCGGATGGCCGTAATTTTTTTCAGGGGGGAGATGGCTATTCTTCAAAAAGTGAGGCCGAAAGAGAAGTAAGAAAGAAATACAGAGCAGATGGAGGGGTTGATGCTGATAATATTCAGGTTTACACATGGTACTCCTATTCCAATTTAAAGAACTAGATAAAAAATAGTTTAGCTACATTTATCTCCTCAATACAATACCTATGAGGAAGATGATGCTTTGGGCTTTGTTGCTCACTCCCCTTTCAATATTTGCCCAGACAGCCGCTGAGGACTCAACCTGGCTTGTGACCAACTATACCAAAACGGAGGTGAGTATAGAAATGCGTGATGGCATTAAGCTATTTACTACCATATATAAGCCGAAGGCAGAGGGGAAGCATCCGTTTCTACTGAACCGTACCCCCTATTCAATAGGTCCATATGGGCCAGATGCATTTAAGGCATTCTGGAAATCGTATAGTATGGCCTACCTGAAATGCAATTATATTATTGTGAATCAGGATGTAAGAGGTAAGTATATGAGTGAGGGTGAGTTTGTGGATGTGCGCCCGTATAATGAGGAAGCCCATAAAAAAGGCGCCTCGCCCACAGCTATTGATGAGGCAACTGATACCTGGGATACCATAGACTGGCTGCTAAAAAATGTAAAACACAACAATGGAAGAGTTGGGGTTAGCGGCATCTCCTACCCCGGATTTTATGCCACCATGGCTGCCCTGTCGGGGCATCCGGCCATCAGGGTGGTAAGTCCGCAGGCACCGGTTACGGACTGGTTTATAGGCGACGATTTTCATCATAACGGCGCATTTATGGCCATGGATGGTTTTAGTTTTTACAGTGGATTTGGAAAGCCAAGGCCAGTGCCTACAACTAAAGGAAGTGGTGGTTATCAATACTATACAAAGGATAACTACAAGTTTTATTCAGACATGGGCGCACTCAAAAACCTGGCAACCGCCATGGGCGACTCCATAAAATTCTGGCAAGACCTTTACCAGCACCCCAATTACGATATCTGGTGGCAAAACAGGAATACCCGTAAATATGTAAAGAATATCCCAAGCCATATAGCCACTCTTGAAGTGGGCGGTTTGTTTGACGCGGAGGATTGTTTTGGGGCCTGGAACCTGTATAAGGCAATAGAACAAAAGGCCGATAATAATAATAAAATAGTAATGGGCCCCTGGAGCCACGGAGGCTGGGCAAGAACAGGTGGCGAATACCTGGGTAATGTGCGTTTTGGCAAAAAGAACTCGGAATGGTATCAGAAAAACATCGAAGTACCCTATTTCAATTACTATCTGCTGGATAAGGGCGATATCGGCAAAATACACGAAGCAACCATCTTTTTCAGTGGCGCCAATGAATGGAAATCTTTTTATAGCTGGCCTCCTGAGGGAATGGAGAACCGGGATATGTATTTATCTTATAATCAATCAGGTTATTTGTTGCGTCGCCCGGCCGAAGGAGCCGGGTTTAAGGACTATGTATCGTACACAAGCGATCCAATGAAGCCGGTACCTTATACCGAAGACGTTCACCAGCACCGCACAAACGAATATATGACCGATGATCAGCGCTTTGCTTCACGCAGGCCGGATGTGCTGGTCTTCCAGACAGATAGCCTGAAACAGGATATGACCCTGGCCGGACCGGTAACAGCAGATCTTTGGGTGGCGCTATCCACAACAGATGCCGATTTTGTTGTGAAGTTGATTGATGTTTTTCCTGATGATTTCAGATATATAGATAGTATTGATGGCAAGGGGAACGGGAAAGACTACCCTATGGGTGGCTACCAGATGCTGGTGCGCGGCGAAATAATGCGTGGCCGCTACCGGAATAGTTTTGAAAAACCAGAAGGTTTTGAACCCTATAAGGCAACCGAGGTTAAGTACCAGTTGCCCGATGTGGCCCATGTTTTTAAGAAAGGACACCGGATTATGGTGCAGATTCAGAGCACCTGGTTCCCGCTGGCAGACAGAAATCCACAGCAGTTTACTGACATCTATCATTGTGATAATAAGGACTTTATACCGTGTGATATCAAGTTGTTTTTAAACAATAAATACCCGTCTAAGATCGTGCTGCCTATATTGAAGTAATCTGCATTAGAGGGACTACATTGATATTATCGCATTTCTAATATTATTGACCTGCATCAGTGCATGGTGTGACAGCCATCATATACATTACAAAGGTGTAGCATTAATTTCGTTCCATAAATATATGGTTATGAAATATAAGGTTTTAATATCGGGCCTGTTGGTAATGGGATTGTCAACATCTGGGTATGCACAAAAGGATTATACCTTTCAGTTTTACAACAATCTGCAGGAAAGCAATTCAGCGCAGAAGCTTTCGGCAGTATGCACGCCTGTATATACTAATCATACGTTTGTATTTAATAAAGTTAAGGTTGTTCATCCGGTATGCCACTTTGATAAACAATGTGGATTTATATTCAATGATACCGGCAACTTCCTGGCAGCAGGATCGTATACCATTGAAATGTATGTGGAACTGGATGCCATAACCGGATACAATAAGCTGATAGATTACAGAAACCTTTCGGAGGATGACGGATTATATGAAAACAATGGGGCCTGCACTTTTCGGGGGCCGGGAAATGTTTCGGGGGATCTTTTCACCAGTGGCAGCTATTATTATGTATCGATCACAAGGGACGGTGTAACGAAAAAGGTGAGGATGTATGTAAATGGCCAGTTTGTTGATGAATTTACCGACGATGGCGAGAAAAATGTAGCTATGTATGACGGCAATAAAACACTTCGTTTCATTCAGGACGACACCTACTCTTCGGGGTCAGAATGCAATACCGGTAATATAGCGCTATTGCGTATTTATAATTATGCCACTGATGATGCTATTGCCAAAAGCCATTTTGGTTCATTGAGCGCCTACCTTGCCGAAAAGCCCATACCCAAAACACCAGTTAAGAAATAGGTGGTTTCCGGTCTAAATCAGCCTTTTTACGGTAGGTTTTGCTTCATTCAGCCCAATTATTTGAATAATTCCGGGTATTTTACCAATTTCCAGGCTACCTGTTATATGCTCCAGATTAAGCGCTTTGGCCCCATTAATTGTAGACCATTGGAGTAAGGTTTCCCAACCAATAGCGGGAAAATGTTCATTCAGTGTAAATAATTCGGATAAAATGCAGAGCTGATTATTGGAGGCCAGGCTATCGGTGCCAATACAAATAGTAGCATTTCCGGCCATGAGCATGGGTACATCAGGCAGGCAGTTTTCGATATACCTATTGGCATTGGGACAGAGACACCAGTATGCATTGGCAACTTTGTTCATTGCAAATTGCAAATCTTCCTTTTGTGTAAAAGTATTGTGTACAAATATAAAAGGGTGCTCCTGGTTAACCCACTCCAGATAACTTTGAATGGAAGATTTTCCCGTGGGTAAGAACTTACTATCGTCGATACCCAGATTGTGCAGGAGGTCGCCTACCCCTCCCTCCTTCAGTTTAAAATAGAGATCCTCATCCTTACTTTCCTGATTGTGTATACTTATCAAACTATTGATAATGTGGCTATCTATCAGGCCGAACAGTTTTTTTGAAACAGAATATGGCGCATGGGGCACAATAGACTGACTTAGCGACCTACCCCTCATTTGCTGTCCGGCAAAAGCATCATATGCCTGCACAGCATATCCGAAAGCTTTTTCGGCACGGTCGTCATTGAACCCAATAGATTCAATAAACGTATGTATATGCAATAAATCCTGATTGCGGATATCCAGTGTATCGGTAGTATTGGCAATGTCGCCAACCGCTACGATACCATTTTCTAACAACTCAAGAAGCGCATTATGCCTGGCTTCTGTCTTTTGCTGATCGGTAAAGTCGTTCCGGTGAACAGGGATTTTTTTCAGAAAGGGGATCAAACCTGTTTTTTCAGGAACTACTCCCTTCATATGCGACAATTCAAGGTGGCAATGGGCATTTACAAATCCAGGAGCCAGAATGCCCTCATGAAATACCGCATCAGGATGGGGGCCACTTAAAATTGATACAATAGTTCCCTTTGCATCAATTTCAATAACGGCCCCTTGCGGAAGCCAGCCATAGCCGTTATGTATTTTCTCTGCGGTTAGAAATGGCATATAAAAACCAACCTGATTAGGAATATCCGTTTGTAAATAACACCCCAATGGGTAATGTCATTAATTTAAGCAACCCCGGTATCTCCCAAGGTACATTCGACCCACTACGGGGTCGGTCTTTATGTCTGTTTTCCGCCAGTTTCACTGGCGGCTACAAACATTGAAGTCCTACGGACTTCCTTAAGTTAATGACATTGCCCGTTAGGGTACTTTAATTCTTGAAATGCTTCAGCAAAACAACTTCGCGCTCATCGAGGTAGCGCCACTTGCTGCGAGGCAGATTCTTCTTGGTAAGTCCGGCATACATAACCCGGTCGAGTTTATCGACCACATATCCCAGCGATTCGAAAATCCTTCTTACAATGCGGTTTCTGCCGCTATGAATTTCGAGACCCAGTTCATTTTTCTTCTCCAGGTAAGACAGTGCATCTACCACAGCTTTTCCATCTTCCAGTTCTACCCCTTCAACTATTTTTTCGAAATCGGCCTTTGTAAGCGCCTTGTCGAGAGTAACCTGGTAAACCTTTTTAATATTGTAAGCAGGATGACATAATTTCTGGGTAAGATCACCATCGTTGGTTATTAATAATAATCCTGAGGTATCCCTGTCTAATCGCCCAACAGGGAAAAGCCGGTCAACCCCTGAATTACCCACTAACTGCATTACTGTTTTTCTGCCCTGGGGATCATCATTTGTAGTAATAAATCCTTTAGGCTTGTTGAGCAATATATAAACCATTCCCTTCTGGGGAGTCAGTTTTTTACCACTCATTGTCACCTTATCATCGTGCTGCACCCTATATCCCGGATCCAGAACCAGCTCACCATTTACTTTTACTTTGCCTTGTCTTACCAGTTCGGCGGCATCTCTGCGGCTGCATTCGCCACTATGAGCAATAAATTTATTGAGCGGCATCTCCAGCCTTGGCCCATCTTTCTGGTCTATTTCCTTATCTTCTTCATCAAAATCCTCCTCCTCCTCTTTATATTTCTTTTTCCTCCCTTCACTATGGTCGTGGACATGTTTTTTTGCAGTTGAAGGTTTTTTCTTTATTTCGAAAGGCTTCTTTGGACGATCTTCAGGCACAACATCTTCCAATTCACCATAGACTTTATCTTCAAATTGCTGCCTTTTACCCGGATGATCTTCGCCATCAGCGCCAGGTTTGGCAGGTGGTTGGTTAAAAACATTATTCACTACATCGGTAAATGTGCGCGGTTTTATTTCATCCTTTCCCTTCTTGTCTCCCTTACCGGCAAATTCTTTCTTTCCGAAGGCTGGCTTACCTATACCAGGCTTTGCCCGTTCCCTGAAAGGCCTGGAATCGGATGGTTTGCGATCTTTCTTAAAATCGCCCGCCGGCTTTATGTCGTCAGTAATTTCTGTGCTATCATTCTTTTGAAAGGATGGTTTTGGATAAGGTTTTTTAGACCTGTCTGAATATGGCTTATCTCCATCTTTCCTGAAAGGTTTATCAAAAGTCCGTTCCGGTTTGCCACCCGGGCCATCTGTTCTTTTGTTATCTTTATTATAGGGAGGTTTTGGATAAGGCCTTTTGCTGCCATCCTCTGCCTTGCCTTCGCGATCGGAAAAAGTTTTTCCCTCATTACTAAAAGGCTTCTTAAAATCCCTGGCCGGCTTGCGGTCGGAGGCAAAATCATTGTCTTTTTTAAAGCCAGGCTTACTAAAACTACGTTTGCCATCACCAGAAGGGCGTTCAGTTCTGTCGCCAAAAGGCTTGCGGTCGGAACGTGGCGCCGGTTTATTGAAATCTCCATCAGGTCTGCGATCCCGGTCAAATTTCGCATTAGGACCTTTTTTGAAACCTGGTCCGGATTTTTCGAAACTTCCTCCCTCTGAACGAGTAGACTTTGGACGGTCCGGACTGCTTACGCGGCCTGAATAAGGCTTTCCGGTGCGGTTATCATTATCCCCGCCCGAAGCAGGGCCCCGGCCATCATAATTTTTTTTAAATGGTTTTGAACTTTTGGCGGAAGGTCTGGAACTACCCTCTTTATTAAATGTATTCCGAGAATCTGGTCTGGAGCCTCCAGAAGAAGATGATGAATTTTTTCGCATTTTAGTATGATACCTGACGACAAAGGTACGATGTTTAGCTGCTTATATTGCAATTGCATCAATCCTTTCTGAAATCAAATTTCAAATAGCTTCTCCAGCAGGCATATTTTTCTGTTGTTCAGCTATTAAGATGGGCATAGCCAGATTGAAATTAATGAGTATCCGATCTAGTAACTTTACTATTTCATCCATTCCTTTTTTGGCTTTGGCAAGCGCTTCTATTTTGGCCAAACCTGCATACATGTCATCAATTTTTACTATTGAAGAGCTTGATTTCAGGAAATGAGCCTGTTCCTCGATCTTTACAAAATCATCAGGACTGCCCTGTTTCACCAGGATCGAAAATTCGTTTAACTTTTCAGGAATTGTGGCAATAAAAATAGACAATACATCATATATATACTTCGTATCGCCATCTGATAATTGATAAATAAAACCGAGGTCTACCAGATTTGTCTCCATAATTATTAGGTAGTTAAAGGATGTTTATTCTTAATGAATTTTAAAATCAGATCACACAGTTTTTCAGATTCGAATGGTTTTGAAATACAGTCGTTAAATCCTGCATTCAGATATTCAGCCGAACTATTGGCAAACAAATCAGCAGTAAGTGCGATAATGGGTATATCGCTGAATAAAACAGTTCTGATATACTTAGTAGCTTCAAAACCATCCATGACAGGCATTTGCAGATCCATAAGGATAATATCTACGGGCTGTTCGGAAAAAATCCGAATGGCTTCACGGCCATTATAGGCAGTAACAATGTTAGCTCCTTGCTTACTCAGCAAATAGTTGGCAATTTTTTGATTTATCAGATTATCCTCGGCTATTAATATTTTGATCCCTTCCAGCAACAGATAGTTTTTAATTAACACAAGCAAGACATTATAACAAAATAACAACGAATTTAGTAAAAAAACTTGAAATCCAACTCCTGTTCTTTAATTGCAGATAATATGTATATTTTCTCAAAAAAAGTCAAATATATTAAATAAATAATCATTAACGAAGTTAAGCAAACTTATTTGCAAATTAATAGTAAATTTGTTTAACTCAGAACTAATTATAGTAATTTTGCAGTTCGAATCATGGGGATCTAATCAGGACAAAGTTAAAGAGTATTCGTATGGGATTTAAAATACGTATATTACCAAGGTGGCTGGTTTTTGTACTTGACCTGTTTTTGGTTTGTTTCTGCTTGTTCTTATCGAGGATGTTGAAATTGAATTTCAATATGCCTCAGGTAGATGCAGGTCTAAGGCTGATGCTGGCAGTAGTGCTTGCCTTTAATGCAATATTATTTTACATTTTCAAAAGTTATGCGGGAATTGTTCGATATACCAATATTGAAGATGCCCAAAGGCTGGTTTTAGTAAATGCTATTGCCTCCTTTTTTTATTGTGTTCTTAATATTTTTGTTCCTATTTTTCATTATGGTAATTTCTTTACCCTTCAGATAGTTATCATAAATTTCCTGATTACAACATTTGTGATCATTTCGTACAGGCTTACTGTAAGATATTGTTTTAATTTTTACAAAACGCTTTCTCAGGGAGATAAAATTTTAAAGAAAAAAGTGGTTGTTTATGATGCATCGGTAGATGGTCAGCATATAAAAAAGATGCTGAATAGCCTGCCAAATGGAGAAATGCTGGTTGTTGCTTTTCTTGATGACACATATAATGCTCCCGGCAAATTGCTGGAGGGTATACCCATTTATTCCACTCAGGAAAGCAGTATTCAGAAATTAAGCAATGAAGGAGTTGAATTACTTATTCTTGCCAATATAAATATAGATTCAGGCAAGCTAAACGACCTGGTTGATAATTGTCTTAAGCATAGCATACGCATTCAACAGGTACCCGCAATTAAAGACTGGCTAAATGGCAAGCTGGACACTCAGCAACTTCAGGATATTAATATTGAGGATCTATTGGAGCGGGAAGTTATAAAGATTCACAATGAAGCTATTTATACGGAGTTAAAAGGGAAGAAAATACTTGTTACGGGCGCAGCAGGGTCTATAGGTAGCGAGTTGGTAAGGCAATTACTTCAATATAAGCCGTCACTTATTATTCTTTGTGACAAGGCTGAATCACCGATGCATGATTTCCAGATGGAATTGCTGGATAAGGAAGTTGAAAAAAACACTAATATCAAAGCCTATCTGGGAGATATCAGCGATCGTTTGCGTATGGAGCACCTTTTTGAGGTCTACAATCCACAGATTGTTTTTCACGCTGCTGCCTACAAGCATGTGCCGCTGATGGAAGATAATCCATCTGTTGCCATACTCAACAATGTTCTGGGTACCCGAATTCTTGCCGAACTTTCTGTAGCAAACAATGTTGAGAAATTTGTAATGATTTCAACAGATAAGGCTGTAAACCCGACCAATGTTATGGGTGCATCCAAGCGCATTGCTGAAATATTTACACAAAGTTATTTCAGACATTTGCTTAAAAGCAGAGAAAATGACGGCAATGAATCACAGATAACAAAATTTGTAACAACCAGGTTTGGTAATGTTCTTGGATCAAATGGTTCGGTTCTTCCCAGATTCAAAAAGCAACTTGAAAAAGGTGGGCCAATTACTGTTACTCACCCCGAGATCACAAGGTTTTTCATGACTATTCCGGAAGCTTGCCTTTTGGTGATAGAAGCAGGGGTAATGGGGCGTGGCGGCGAAATATTTATCTTCGATATGGGCAAACCAGTGAAAATTGCTGACCTGGCCAGAAAGTTGATTAAACTAAGTGGAAAAGAACCAGATGTGGATATTAGTATTGTTTATACCGGACTAAGACCCGGTGAAAAACTTTATGAAGAACTGCTCACTTCCTTCGAGAATGCATTGCCTACCTATCATAAGAAAATATTGATAGCCGAGGTGCATCAATACGACTTTGAAATTGTTGAAAAAAGAATTGACAGGCTTATTAAGTGCGCCCGCCAGCATTATACTTTAGAAACTGTTTACCTGATGAAAGAACTGGTGCCTGAGTATTTGAGCAATAATCTTGCCTATGATAAGATTATTGTTAAGCGCTAAATTTTCATTTTGCATTGTTTATCTCTGAACTAATTACATGTAACCTTCATCACTCATGCTCAGGAAATCATGACCCGCAATAATGAGGTGATCAAGTAGTTTTATATCCATAAGCGCCGCACTTTCTTTAAGTTTTGTGGTCAGGTATTTATCTGCCTCACTTGGGGTTTTACTACCGCTTGGATGGTTGTGAGCAATAATTATCTGGTTGGCATTATACAAAAGGCTGTTCTTTAATATCATCCTTATATCTACCACTGTAGCTGTAATACCACCATGACTTATGAGTTCATGTTTCATCACTTTGCTTGAATGGTTAAGGTAAACCACACAAAATGCCTCATAATTAAGGTCCTGTAGTAAAGGCATGACAATGCTTACTGCCTCCGTACTTTTGTTGATTATTTTACGGTCCATTCCCTCGCTTATCTGACGGCGACGACCTAGCTCCAAAGCTGCACAGATAGTAACTGCTTTTGCCTCTCCTATTCCTTTTATTTGTTTTAGCTCACTTACATTCAACCGACCCAATTCCCTCAGGTTATCGCCGGCCAGTGCAAGTACTTCCCCGGCAAGATCCAATGCGGATTTTTCTTTTGAACCAGTACTGATTAAAATAGTCAATAGTTCCGCATCGCTAAGCGCTGATGCACCTTTGGCCATCATCCGTTCGCGAGGCTGATTCTCCTCGCTCCAGTTTTTTATTGTCCTTTTTTCGCTCATCCGGAAGATGAAAATAGGTTTTTTTTCATTCACAGCGTATAACCATAGAATTTTACTCCGGGCTTATCAGTATTCACTATAGATGGTCTGATAAATTTATGATTACATCAGAGTACCTTTGCCGGTAAAATATCAGGTATTGACAAAAAGCTATACATATGTGCCCTACAGAGAAACGGGATATTTCACTGATCTTGTGAATGACTACCTGGAAGGCCATGATGACACCCTACCCTTTTTTAAATTCCGTCCGGATTTAAATGGTATTGCTTCAGCAGTCGGGGAAAGGTACAAATACCCTATAAACAGACCACTTTTGGTTGATGCGCTTATCAGGCAGTATGCAAATACCGGGATCCATGAAAAAACCAGTACCAATATCGGGCTATTACTCAATGAAAACACCTTTACCATCTGTACGGCACATCAACCCAACCTGCTCACAGGTTATCTATACTTTATTTACAAGATCCTTCATGCCATAAAAATGGCTGAGCAGCTTTCGGCCAGATATCCGGACAAAAATTTTGTTCCGGTATATTACATGGGAAGTGAGGATAATGATATTGATGAGCTGGGACGTTTTAAATTCCGTACAGACAAATTTATATGGGATGGCAGCGGACAGAAAGGAGCAGTTGGCAGAATGAACACAACCGGATTGCGCCCCTTGCTGCAGGAACTTTTTAAAGTATTTGGACCACCTGGACCCAATTGTAATGGCCTTGAACAATTAATTACCAATGCTTATTTAAAGCATGGTACAATTTCTGAAGCTACTCACTTTCTTGTAAATGAACTTTTCGGAAGGTTTGGATTGGTTATCTTAAATCCTGATGATGCAGCGCTGAAATCCTGTTTTATCCCTGTTATGAAGGATGAACTGCTTAATGAGCAGGCGCTGCCAATAGTTTCGGAGCAAACAGCGCTAATAGGTAAGAAATATAAAACTCAGGCCTATCCACGTCCCATAAACCTGTTTTATCTCAATGACCAGTTACGGGAAAGGATTGAAAAAAATGGCGCAAAATGGCGCGTACTGAATACGGGAATTGAATGGGATGAAAATACGCTATTAGAAGAATTAAACAACCATCCCGAACGGTTTAGCCCCAATGTGATATTGCGTGGTCTTTACCAGGAAACCATACTACCCAACGTTGTGTTTATAGGTGGAGGTGCAGAAGTTTCCTACTGGTTTCAATTGAAACCACTGTTTGAACATTACCAGGTTTTTTACCCCTGTATCTATCTTCGTCAATCAATTCAATGGGTTAATACTTCGGCAGCAAAACTGAGAAAAGACCTTGGATTCAGTATACCGGAAATATTTAAGTCTGAAACAGAACTTGGCAGACAATATGTTTTACAAAACGGCAAAGATGATTTTGAAATTAATAACGAGATTGCTGAAACAGAATTGATTTTGGCCACGCTAAAACATAAGGCAGAGGTTATTGATGTTACATTAGGGCCGGCTACCATGGCTGTTATGGCAAGAATAAGGCGACAACTGGAAATACTGCAGAAAAAAATGCTCAAGGCAGAAAAGAACAAGATGCAGGTTCATATAAACAGGATAGCCAAATTGAAAACAGAACTATTTCCCGGTAACAATTTGCAGGAGCGAACAGAAAATTTTTGTGACTATTATTTACAATCCGGGCAATCTTTTTTCGACATTATTTATGAAAGCATCAAGCCATTTGATCCCGGTTTCCTTGTGATTGAATAAATTGGAATAAATTATTTTTCACCTTGCCTTTAGTTTCTCTGCCCTATTCCATTAGTTTGTTGTATTCAATATGGATATAGGCAGAAGTGGTATCCAGGAGGAAATAGCTGGTGTTTAGTTTTGAATAGGGTCTTTTCTCCCAGCACCCCAGTAAGGTATCTTTTGATGCCGTATTGAACGACAGCAATTGTTCTTTATTAAGGAAAACAGCAGTCCGGAAGGGTGTTTCATTATGAATTGCTGACAACATTATACTTTCCACCTGTAAGCCCCAATTCATGATCAGGGCAGTATCAATTCCGGGTGGTTGATCAGAAACAATTGCTTTGGTCAGATTTTTTTTCTTCATGGCAATATTGAGATTTTCCAGTATCACTACCCTGTTTGTAAAAGGCCCTGATGCCTGGGCAATATATAAAATCCGGGTGCTGAATATAATCAATAAAAACAATACACCCGTTCGGCCATTCAGGTAAGGTAACACTGTATCAACAAAAGGCAGGCAACAAATTACAGCCAATGGCATGTACTCACTTTCGATATAAAAGACAGGGGAGTTACCATCATAAAATGTAATACAAACCAACAGCAAATAGCAAAGCGCGAAACCAACAGAAAACGAGGCCAGCAAATATTTTCTTTTCCTGAGCAAACCAGCAATACCAACAATGAATAAAATGGGTAAATACCAATAATTGAACAGGATCTGATGAAGGAATATATACAGTTGAGGTGCACGAAAAACAGTTAATATCAGTTTTGGGTGAAATCGGGTAATGGTTTCAATTTTACTGCTGTCATAACCATGATGCATGCCGAAATAGAATTTCCATAGCGCTAATGAAACAAGGATAATAGAATATATTACGGATTGTATCCGGGTAAGTGGCCACTCTACCCTGTTCATCCAGTAATAAAACCACAAAAAAACAGCCGCCAGTAATATAAGCGGATGAGTCCAGACTGCTAAGAAAAAGGAGCATGTAAAGAATAACAGGGAAAGGATTGCATTGTATTTCCTTTCTGCAAACCAGATACTGGAAGCCATAGCCAGAAACAACCACCCCATGCCCTGATGTACTTCATTGTTTGGCCAATAAAATGTTGCACTGGTAAACAGTGTAAGATAGAGTGCGAATAAAATGAGCAACTTATAATTCCGGAACCTGAAATAAAGCAACAGACCTACACCTAAATAAAACAGGTTGAAGCTTGCAGAATACAGAATAATGACCCATTTGGCAGGTAAATGTATTTTGGAGGCGACAAGCGGCAATAACTGTGAAATAAAGGAACCATACCTATGCTCTTCTATATGAAACCAGCCATCATTGATGATAAGGAAAAGGTTATGCGGAGCATCTATGAAGAGCATTCTTTCTTTATAAAAGAATAACGAAAGTAACAGCAATACAATAAGCACAACAAGTGCAACTCTTGCTTCAGCTTTCAATGTTTTTATATCAGATAGAAAAGATTGTTTCTGCCCTGTCATCGGGTGTAAATGTAAAATTTATATGGGCAAAATAAGCGCACAACTAATCTAAAATCCCTTTATGCTGATTTTTTGTTTGATTATTGGTTTTGCATTGTAAGAGTATCCTATATTTGTAAAAAAAAATCACACTCATATGAAACAAACCATTTTATTAACAGTATTATCGGCTTTTCTTCTTTTTTCAGTAAAAACTGAAGCTCAGGTACCCGTTGTATCTAAAGTTACAAAGGCATTACCAAAGGTCACTTTAGGTTTAAAACTTGGCGCTAACTTTCAGGAACTGAACAGCTCATCTACATTTGACAATTCTTATAAAGGAGGCATTGTGGGGGGCGTATTTGTTGGTGTTACCAAGAATAAAATAGGTGTTCAGGTAGAAGGGCTTGTAAAGACCGTAAAATATACAGTTAAGGGATTGGGTGGCAGCAGTAATGTTATCAATACAATGTACATTGATGTGCCTGTTTTATTTGAATATAAATTTGTGCCCCGGCTCTGGCTGCAGGTAGGGCCTCAGTTCAGTAGCTTATCGTCTGCCAAAAATGGTAGTACGGATGTAAAATCTTCTTTCAATACATCAGATTTTTCAGGCGTTTTAGGCCTTCAGGCTATCTTGCCTGTTCATATAGTTGCCGGCGCCAGGTATCTCATGGGATTTTCAGATATGAACAACCATACAGTTTCCGGAGCTACAGATAGTTGGAAAAACCGCTCCTTCCAGATTTACGTTGGTTATCGGTTCCTGTAATGGTTTTCTTAATTGTGATTTTGGCAAGTTAAAATTTATACTTTTGTCCAAAATTTACAATTATGAATTACAGGTATTGCACTTCATTTGCCTTATTGGTTTCTTTGTTTTCAATAAAGGGGTTTTGCCAGACAAAACCCGTTGTTGATAGTACTCATTTCACTGATTCAACATCTCCCAAGCCGGTTTTTGGACTTAAAGCGGGGTTGAATATGCAGTCTATAACCAGTACCGATTGGGTAAACACAACTAATACGGGTTTTATGGGTGGTTTTTTTGCAGGACTGCATAAAAACAGGGTTACCTTAAGAGCAGAAGTATTAATTAGTACTACACAATATAAATCCATAGTTCCAATAGACTCTGAAGGGAATATTGGCAATTTCAATATTGTTCATTTAAATGTTCCGGTTCTGCTGGATGTTGAGATCATTAAGAATCATCTTTCGGTTTATGCCGGACCACAGTATTCCAATATGATTTCTGCGACAAAAAAAACGGCTTTTGATGGAGATCCGAAAGTTGTGTTTAAATCGGGTGAATTTGCGGGAGTTGCAGGGATTGAAGGGAAATTCTGCAAACACATTCTTATTGGTGGACGATATGTTTATGGTTTCACCGATCTAAACAACGAGGCATTTACTTCGACCGAAAAATGGCAAAACAGAGCATTCCAGGTGTATATCGGGTATAGTTTCCTGTAATCAGCATGATTCGATCCTGAATTCTTCTAAAATAACGTCAGTTCGAGAACATTTGTTATTATTCAACTCGATTATTTGGACAATCAACACTAATCCTGAAGGGATTACATGTTTATAGAAACAACCAAAGACCCTACACCGATGCCGGAGGTATCGCATGTCCTGAAGCTCAACCGAATATCTGGATCT
>CAIUZK010000233.1 GCA_903903635.1 uncultured Bacteroidota bacterium | reverse complement strand
TACATGGGGTTTAAATTCCATATTGCCGACAGGGTTTATACCTGCTGAAGACCAGGGTATGATCTATGTTAATGTAACAACACCTGCTGGCTCTACAATGGAGAGAACTGGAAAAGTATTGGGCGAGTTGGAGAAAATAGCTTCTGGAGCTGAGGGTGTGGAATCTGTATCATCACTGGCGGGTTACAACCTGATGAATGATATTGCGGGAGCATCTTATGGTATGGTAATGATAAACCTCAAGCCATGGGATAAGCGCAAAAAGGTGAATGAAATTATTGCTTCACTTAGCGAAAAATCAAAACAAGTTAAAGATGCAAGCATACAGTTTTTCGCTCCCCCTACAGTACCGGGTTTTGGCAATGCTGGCGGTTTTGAGGTAAGATTACTAAATAAAACAGGGGATGATATCCTGCAAACTGCTGAACAAACCAAACGTTTTATCGATGAACTAAGCAAGTGCAAAGAACTTGTAAATGTGGTTACCAGTTTTAATCCCTATTTCCCTCAATACATGATACACTTAGACCAGGAAATAGCTGCAAAAAAAGGAGTGAATCCTGAAACCGCATTGAACACATTAAAAACACTACTTGGTAGCTATTATACAACAAATTTCGTTCGTTTTGGACAAATATATAAAGTGATGCTTCAATCTGCCCCAGAGTATAGGCGTAAACCGGAAGATCTATTGGATTTGTATGTAAAGAATAACAAGGGCGCAATGGTTCCTTACTCCACTTTTATAAAATTGGAACGAGTATATGGCCCCGAACAACTAACTCGCTATAATATGTATTTGTCTTCAATGATTAATGGTGATGCGGCCAAAGGCTACAGTAGTGGCGACGTGATAAAAACAGTAGAAAAAAAGGCCAAGGAAATACTTCCCAGAGGATATTCTATAGAGTGGTCTGGAATGTCTCGTGAGGAAGTGTTGTCTGGCAACCAAGCGATTTTCATTTTCATCATTTGCCTTATTTTCGTTTACCTTTTACTGGCAGCTCAATACGAAAGTTTTCTTTTGCCACTAGCTGTTATCCTCTCGCTTCCTACAGGAATATTTGGCTCCTATTTGTTGCTAAAAATTACGGGGCTTGAAAATAATATTTATGCCCAGGTAGCTCTCATTATGCTTATTGGACTCCTCGGCAAAAATGCAATACTCATTGTCGAATATGCTGTGTTAGTGCGCAAAAAAGGTCACACAATACTACAATCTGCTATCGAAGGCGCCCTACTAAGATTACGCCCTATTCTAATGACATCGCTGGCATTTATAGCAGGGCTTATTCCTTTGTGCATTGCAAATGGAGCCGGAGCTGTTGGAAACAGATCAATAGGAACTGCAGCTGCAGGCGGTATGATTACTGGTACATTATTCGGGGTGATATTAATTCCTGGGCTTTACCTGATTTTTGCAACGATTGATGAACGCTTCAAAAAAAATAAATTCACTCCATTACAGGATCTAAAAATAACGCACACCAAAAATCATGCTAATGAGAACGATGATAAATTATAAATACACAATACTGGCTTCTGCTATTTTGTTAATCTCTGCTTGGGGATGTAAAACAGCAGAAAAAATTTACACAGCTAATGATTATGGTTTTCCCAATGACTATTTGGGGCATGTGGATTCAAAATCGGCTGCCTCATTAGCTGTAAATGAATTTTTTACTGACAAAACCCTTGTCGCATTAATAGATACGGCTTTAAGTCAAAATGCAGATATTCATATAGCTATGCAGAAAGTGAAAATGGCTAAAGCTAATCTCTTGTTGAATAAAGGTGCTATGCTCCCTTCAATCGATATTAATATTTATTCCTCGGCAAACAGGTATGGTAAATATACTATGAATGGAGTAGGTAATTCACAATCACCGGAAATTCCATATCCTGTTACTCCTGAATATTATGCAGGCTTAGCCAGTAGCTGGGAAATAGATGTTTGGGGTAAACTCCGAAATAAGAAAAAGGCCGCACAGCTAAGGTATTTGTCCTCAAATGCAGGGAAGAATTATCTGGTTACTACTTTGCTTTCGGAAGTTGCTTACAGGTATTATACTTTGGCGTCTCTTGATGATGAACTGATTATCATTAGGAAAAATATAAAACTACAGGAATCTGCATTAGAGATTGTCAGGTTACAAAAAGAAGGTGGTAGGGCTACTGAACTTGCTGTAAAACAATTTGTAGCCCAATTAGTGAAGACACAAAGTATAGAATACCAAGTGCGGCAGGATATTTTTACAACTGAAAATGAGCTAAATTTTCTCATAGGCAGATATCCTCATAAAATTGAAAGAAGTACTGATTCATTTACCTTGGAACAACTTAATAGTTTGAGTACGGGTATCCCCTCGGACCTTTTGCAAAACAGGCAGGATATTGTACAGGCCGAACTGGAATTGAAGGCTTCACATGCCGATATAGCAAGTGCACGGGCAGCATTCCTGCCATCATTTAATTTAGGTGCCAATGTTGGCTACAATGCATATAATGCTACTGTCCTGTTTAATCCTGCTTCAATAGCATTTGGCTTAATAGGAAATTTATCCAATCCGGTTTTAAACAAGAATGCAATCAAGGCAAATTATGACCTTACGATTGCCGGACATAAGGTTGCCTATTACCAATATGGAAGAACAGTAATGAATGCAATCTATGAAGTGATCTCAAATATTCAGACGATTGATAACCTGAAATCTCAATATGCACTTAATGAAAATGAAGCTGTGGCGCTGAACGAAGCTGTAATGATATCCAATGACTTGTATGTAGCAGGATATGCCAATTATCTGGAAGTAATTACAGCACAAAAAAATGCACTTGAAGCCGAACTTAATGTGGTGAGAACAAGAAGAAAAATTCAATTCTCTACTATAAACTTGTATCGGTCATTAGGAGGAGGATGGAAATAATTACATTTTTTGATCCAAAAATTTATCTTGTCAAATTTTTTTTAGGCATTAGAAATGGTTCGAAAAATTTCAACAAAATCAGATAAGGTAGGCATAGTGAGGGTGCAGAGATACATGGTAGATGTACAAGTCGGGGTCAATATTGACACCAGGAGTAATCGTAATGTGAGATTGAGAGAGATGCCGCGATGGCGGAGTGATACTGGTGAATTTAATTCACCTTGAGACACGCCAGACTGAAATTTATTTATCTCTTCGTAGCTACTTCTTTAGCTTTTTCAATCAAAGCTGCCTCAACCACTTCTAATCGCTCAGATAATCCGGCAAATTTTTCGGATTGCGCTTTCAATATTGCGTTTTCCGCTTTCAGTTTCTTTATCTCTTCCGCTTGTTCGGTGGTTCTCTTTTCAAGCGCCTGAATGGCTATAAAGCTAACCCCTTCGATGTCTGCCTGGCCAATTGTGGTATCGTTGCCTATAATACCATAGCTGTCTTTGCCGAAGGCCGCATAAAAGTCCTGCGCCATAGGCCCGTAGTGGCGGAAGGTGGCTGCATCCTGGCCTTTATAGTTCCAACTTGTGAGATTGAAATTGTGTATTTTATTGAGGAAGTCTTCACCCTTTACAGGCGCGAAATTTTCCTTTTTCCGGCGGTCGCTGATGGTGCTCCAGCTATTGCCGCCTGCGGCGAGTTGCACACCGGTACTGAGGCCACTATTGGTATATAAAGTATAGCCCCCTACAAAGCGCATCATCATCTGGTCGTCAGCGGTATTAGCTGTAAGGGCAAATAAGGTTAGGCCCTCATCACCAATAATAAATGCCCCCCTATGCATATTAGTAGATACATTATTTCCCATGGCAGTAGATTGATCGCCACTTGCTTCAACTCCAGATCCCATTGTGCAGGCACCATTGCCACTTGCATAGGAGTCACCTCCGATTGCAATGGACCCTCCGCCACTTGCTATAGAACGGACTCCGATTGCAATGGAACCAAGGCCATTTGCAGAATTCCCGGTTCCCATTGCAATGGAATAGTCACCACTGGCTATTGTAGGTAAAACAGGACCAAAACCTTCATCTAAAACACTTCCAAAAGCAAAAGAATTAATGCCACTTGCAAGTGAGCCCGACCCCATCGCGACAGCTCCACTATTACTTGCTGTCGTTCTATAAGTGACGCCATCTGACCCCAAATAGGGAAATCCCATAGTAAAAGTATAAGGACCGCTGGCAACTGTACTATCTCCCATAGCTACGGAATAATTGCCAGTGGCTATTGAATGATCTCCTATAGCCACAGAAGAAATACCAGATGCGGTATCTGTATTTCCTGCCGCGAACGAATAGTCGTTACTGGCAGTCGTACTTTTACCCATAGCAGTAGAACCTAACCCACTTGCAGCAGAAAATTCTCCTAAAGCAGTGGAGTAACCACTGCTGGCTTTCGTACTGAAGCCCATTGCAGTGGAATAACCACCGCTAGCTATAGTGTAGGCTCCCATTGCTATAGATTTATCGCCACTGGCGGTGGTATTGTATCCCATAGCAGTTGAATAAATGCCACTTGCATTCGTACTGTATCCCATTGCCATTGCGCTCAAATTACCGGCCCTGGTATTGGTGCCCATTGCTGTGGAAGAAATACCTGAAGCGGTATCAGTATTTCCCATCGCCAATGCATAATTGCCGCTGGCAGCAGCATTTTGCCCTGCAGCAAAAGAATTGAGGCCACTGGCAACTGTGCCGAGCCCCATTGCTATTGAATAATTGTCGCTGGCAGTTCCTGAGGCCAAGGCGACCGACCTGGTGCCGCTGGCTTGTGACATCACCCCGATTGCAGTGGAAAAAGCGCCTGTTGCCACCGCGCCCGGCCCTATTGCTACCGAATAAGAGCCGCTGGCAGTTGTATTAGTTCCCGAAAACGGGGATCCCAAAGCAAAAGAATAAAGGCCGTTTGCAACAGCACTGTACCCCAGTGCAAAAGAAACGTCCCCGCTGGCTACTGTACCGAACCCCATTGCCACTGACGAACTGCCGCTTGCAGTAGTGAATTGTCCGCTTGCAGACGAATACGGGCCAGATGCGGTAGCACCGAACCCAAAAGCATACGAATAGGCGCCGATACTTGCGCTATCCCATTGCGTGTTATCTACATATCCTGCTCTGAAAGCTGCCTTATCGGGGTACCACATCATCCGCCTTCCAGCGCCTGATATAGGTAAACTGACAGAAGTAATCGGGATGTCGCCAGTTGCAGTAAATAATACAGTACTGTCAGCAACATGCAGCAGCGCAAGGGGTGCGGATGTGCCTATGCCCAAATAACCCGTATTACTGTTGTAAATGTTATTGCCGCTTGTATTCCAGCCGCTTATTCCGCCGCCGCCTACAGGCAGCCAGGTAGTGCCGTTATAAAAATAAAAGCCGGGAGATACACCATCTGTCTGGTAAACCAATAACCCGGTAGCTGGTGCGCTTATCGTTGCACAGTGCAGGGAATCCATACGCGGCACCAGCATACCTTGCGATGTGGAGGCAACATCGAGCATCGCTGAAGCATCGGCCGGGGCGCCAGTGGTATTCATAGACATGCCCTGCGCGTGAAGATGATTAACTATCCCAATTGCCAACAGAAATACCACACAAAAAACGGAAAATGTCATTTTCATAAAAGAAGTATTTATGTATGCAAAGGTTGGGGGAATTATTGGCCGTGGAAATAGTATTAAAGTACTATGGCGGGAGGAGGTGTGCCACAATTCAGAAGTTTGGCACACCTAACCTACCTCTTCCCAAAAACAATATTGATGGCCTCCAGCCGGGTATTTACCTGAAGCTTTTCGTAGATGTTGGCGCAGTGGTTGCGGATGGTTTGTGTGCTGAGGGCCAGTTTGTCGGCCACTTCCTTGCAGAGCAGGCCGCGGGAGAGGAGCTGCAATACCTCTGTTTCGCGCTGTGTAAGTTCGGCGTGTTTTGTTACGGGCTCCTGGAATTGATAAATCTGATAAACTGATCCTAGTAGTTTCTTTATTTGCTATTTCTAATAATGCTTTGGCAAAAGCAAACTTATATGTTGCTGAATTTTGCCCGAAAAGTATAATTGCTCTCCATTGGGAGTCGAGTGAGGGATCATTTTTTTGAAATAAAGTCATAATATTTTTATCCATTCATCGATTGAAACAATTTTATCTCCTCTTCCCTATTTCTTTCTATTTTTAGGGCATGTAATAGACAAAAATAAAGATAGTAATATAATTAGCGTTAGCTAAGTCAGGCAAAGAAAAACTGGTAATTTTTAAAGCAACCTGAGTATAGTTGAACGCTCACGCAACGGCGTGGGCTTCGGTTATTCGGGTTGCTAGGTATACCAGTACCTTCTTTGCCTGTGGCTGAATGTCCCACGCTGGTTATTTATACATACTCGCATTTCGGGGCGTTGGCGAAAAATCAAGCTTTAATTATGGCAAAGTTTTTAACAGGCAATAACCTTAATGCAGGAATGGAAAATATTTTTAGAGATGCAACAAGCAGTCTATTATTAATTTCTCCTTTTATAAAATTGCATGAGCGTTATAAAGCTTCTCTTCTCACTCATAAAGAAAATGATAAACTCGAAATAAAAGTTGTTTTTGGGAAAAATGAGGATAAATTAAACAAAAGTATGTCTCAGGAAGATTTAAATTTTTTTATGCAATTTCCAAATATTGAAATTCGGTATGAAAAAAGACTGCACGCGAAATATTTTGCAAATGAAATTTCGGCAATACTCACATCAATGAATTTATATAGCTTTTCTCAGGATAATAATATTGAAGTTGGTGTATTAATTGAGAGTACTATATTAGGAAATGC
>CAIUZK010000232.1 GCA_903903635.1 uncultured Bacteroidota bacterium | reverse complement strand
CTAAAAAATCATCTCTCATAACAATTTAGTAAAACTGTCCCAAGTATTGATCAGGACAATTACCAAGCCATAATGAGAAGGGATACAATTCTTCGAAGGTGTAGTTCCAATTTCCAATATTTCCAATATTTCCTTGACATACAGTGCCGTTATTCCTATACTTCCTGCTAGATAAAAGCTTAATATTGCAGGCAGGGTTATAAGTTAATGACACCGGAATATGAATAAAAATTGGAGGTAATCTATGTACGCTGTAGAGTTTAAAGCGAAAATAGAAAATGGAATAATTGCAATTCCCCGCAGGTTGAAGGCGATGTTGACCGATACGGTCAAGGTAATTGTTCTCAAGGATGATTTTGGCAAGAAAACAATTCGCGAGACATCGCGGGGTGATGCCATTGATCGCCTACTGGCGACACCGTTGTCAATGCCGGACTTCAAGCCGTTATCACGGAAAGAAATATATGAGCGATAACAAAATGTTCGTTGATACGAATATTTGGCTCTATGCGTTTGTAAGGACAGATGCCGAAAGGGACAAGAATCGTGCGGCTGCGGCACTTATAAAAAAGCATCTGATTGTCATATCTTCGCAGATCATTAATGAAGTATGCGTCAATCTAATCAAAAAAACACGTATGGACGAGACAGCGATTGCAGCGTTGATATCAGCGTTTTATCAGCGTTATGAAGTAGTCGAACCAAACCGTGAGATTATTCTTGATGCATCACGCCTTCGTGACCAATATCAGTTTTCGTTTTGGGACAGTCTGCTGGTCGCTTCTGCCATTCATGCCGGTGCAAAAAGATTCTGCACAGAGGATATGCAGGACGGGTTGACTGTAGATGGTAAATTGAGGATCACGAATCCGTTTTGAAACAATTTTAGTTAATTTCAGGTATCGGGTCTAAAAGTGGATTGGTTTTACCTTTCGTATTCCGGTGCCGACTAATGTAGGATTGACGATGCTTAGCGGATACTTGACTAACGGAATTGGGCGTTTGCCCTGATTAAACCTTGCTATTATTCCCCTCTCGATTATGGTATTAACGCTGTGATTTCATCAATTGAACTATGGAGGTTTGTTAAATGAACATAAGAGCAACAATTAATAATGTATCCTGTTTTGTTTTAGTATTAATTCTATCTTTCATTTTCCTTGCCAATACCGTCAGTGCCGAAACAAAAACCTTCATTAAAGAATACACATACCAGGCCAGCGATGAAGACAGCAAAAACTCCAGCCGCACGATAGCTTTACGGGAAGTCAAAAGACTTATTTTGGAGGAATTGGGCACATATCTGGAAAGCACAACTGAAGTGAAAAACTTTAAGCTGACAAAAGATCAAATAGTTACTCTGACGGCGGGTATTGTCCGGACAGAACTTATTGAGGAAAAATGGAATACGGAAAATTTGAAATACTGGCTGAAAGCCAAGATTACAGCGGATTCCAGCGAAGTCATAAAATCCATTGATAGCCTTCGCAAAGACCGTGCAAAGGTAAAAGAATTAGAAGAATTAAGGAAAAAATCTGAAGAACTTTTAAAAGAAAATGAGCGGCTGACTAAAGAGTTAAAAACAGCAACGGGTGATGCAAAACAAAAATCAGCACAAGCATATAAACGAAACAT
>CAIUZK010000231.1 GCA_903903635.1 uncultured Bacteroidota bacterium | reverse complement strand
TGACAAGTGGCCCGATTAATATAAATGCCAATAATGAAATAACCGGTCATAGATACAGCACCCGATGGGCCTCAAAAAAGAAGTGGTATTATGTGATACAATTCTCCAAGCCATTCAAAAAGAGCGGCATATCACAAGCCGGTAACCTATCATGCCATCGCCGCCATGCCATAGGTCGTTTATTAAAAGCTTATGTAACATTCGAAACCACCGAAGGAGAAGTGATATATGTCAAGATCGGCATTTCTCCGGTGAGTATTGAAGGTGCAAGGAAAAACCTGGAAGCTGAGCAGCCCGGATGGAACTTTGACAAAGTGCGCCAGGATGCCCATGATGAGTGGAATAAAGAGCTGGGCAAAATAGCTGTGGAGAGTAGCGATACATCCGTAATGAGGACTTTTTACTCATCATTGTATCATGTTATGACATGCCCCTCTCTCTATCAGGATGTAGATGGCAAATACCTTGGGCACGACCACAAAATACACGAAGGCAAGGGCTATGAGCAGTATACCGTTTTCTCCCTTTGGGATACGTACAGAGCACTGCATCCGCTTCTGGTAATAATAGACCGAAAACGCACAGGAGATTTTATTAATTCATTTCTTGCTATGTATGAGCAGAGTGGGCTACTCCCCGTTTGGGAACTGGCAGGCCGCGAGACGAGCTGCATGACCGCCTATCACTCTGCCTCCGTAATCAATGATGCTTTTCAGAAAGGAATCACAAATTTCAATGCTGATGAGGCTTTGGCCGCTATGAAAAAAAGCGCCACGGTTAAAAAAGCAATGATATTGCGTTATCGTAAAGATAAGTATCTGCCATCGCAATGGTACTCCCTACACAATTATGTGGTAGGCTGGGATGATTATGGCAAATATGGCTATATCCGGAACCGAAGCGGTATCCAGTCTGTATCCAAAACACTGGAATACTGCTATGACGACTGGTGCATAGCGCAGATGGCCTTAAAGCTCAGCAAACAGGACGATTATAATTTCTACATCAAACGCGCGGAGAACTATAAAAAACTGCTTGATACGGTGACAGGATTCATCCGCCCCAAACAGATAGAATTTGAACCAAACTTTGACCCCTATGCTATCACCAATTCATACACAGAGGGCAATGGCTGGCAGTTTTCTTTTTATGTACCTCACGATATATCGGGCCAGATGAAATTGCTGGGCAGCAAAGAGCGCCTTGCCACCATGTTGGACTCATTATTTACTACAACTTCTGTTCTTCACGGCAATTTGCGGCCCGACGTAACTGGAATGGTAGGGCAGTATGCCCATGGCAATGAACCCAGCCATCAGATAGCATACGAATATGACTATGCCGGGCAACCCTGGAAGACACAGTTTCGTGTCAGGTACATCCTGAAAAACCTATATCGCGACCAGCCTGATGGCATCGCGGGCAATGATGACTGCGGACAGATGAGTGCATGGTATGTGCTGAGTGCTATTGGGTTCTATCCGGTGTGTCCGGGCAGCAATGAATATGCCATTGGTTCTCCCGTAATCGATAAAGCAGCGATACACTTTGAAAGTGGAAAAACATTCACTATCAGAACCGTCAATAATCAGCCAGAGAATGTATATATTAATTCCGCAAAGCTCAACGGTAGCAATTACATCAAAAGCTATTTGACATATGAGGATATGGCAAAGGGTGGTGAAATAGAATTTACGATGAGCGCAGGACCAAATAAAAATTGGGGTTCGTCCGATAGTGATGTGCCGGTTAGTAAAATAGAACACTGAAAATGATACTCCTTAGCCATAATCCTAAGTTAAGGCAGTAAACTGCCTGAGTTTAGTTGAGAGGTGTCATATCTATTGTGGAGCGAATTAATTGAATATCACAGGAAAGTTTCAATAAGTCGATCTTGAAGTCTACTTATCGGTTTCTATAATCTCTGCTATTATACTTACAGGATAGTTACCTTTACAATCGATCGCCCCATTTAAATATTCGTTTACATAAACTACGGAATAACTGCATCCTGCCTCTTGAATAAGCCCTCTAAAATGCCTCTCAGCATCCTGCCTCGTTTCAAAGCCTGGTAAATAAGAAGGGGGATAAAGTCTATTGGTTATTTTTATTGCATAGCTCTTTCTCATAATCTTCCAGTTCCCTTTTCATTGATTGCTAATCCAAACAAAAAATAACTGCAAAAATTATTCTGCTGTTGTTGGGTCTATAACAGTTGAAATTTCAGTAACAACATTAGCTGGGAATCCGCCTTGTTTAGCATGTTCTTTAACCAGTTCTTCGTTGGGTGCTATATAAACGCAGTAAATTTTATCAGCCGTTACATAACTATGTACCCATTGAATCCGTGGACCTAAATTGCTCAGCACACCACAAGAAGTTTGTGAAATAGCTTTCAACTGGTCTGACGTTAGTTTACCTGCGCCGGGAATATTCCTTTCTATCAAGTATTTAGGCATGATATGTCTTATTTTGAAATGAAAGATAGTCATGTTTGCTATATCGCCCAACCGTTCTGAGAATTATCTTAGAAACTGAACTGTAAGCATCCGGTGAACTGCATACGGTCAATACGCACTTAGGAAAGGAGGCGCTTGACTTTAATCGCTGTATTGCGGGATACATCGTGGAGTTTCTGGCACTGGCTAAGTGATAGACCCTTTCTCAGGTCGGCAGCAAGA
>CAIUZK010000230.1 GCA_903903635.1 uncultured Bacteroidota bacterium | reverse complement strand
AAGGCCCTACTTAAAGCAGATCCTGAATACTACAGGGACAATATATTAAAGCACTACGAACAGGCAACATGGGTAGAGAATATCAACACGCGTAATAAGACCCAACTAAGGGCCTGGTTGAAATGCGACATTAGCGAACCGGCCAAGCTCTCGGTTCAAAGCGTTCTAAGGACCTATGCTTTGTAAAGGATGTTCCGTTCAGTTTAAGAAAACAGGCCAGAATCATCAATTCCATAGCGAAAAATGCAGGAAGAAGTTTTTCTTTAGCTCTAAGAGAGGATTAGAAACAATAAAAAGGATTCGAGATGAAATCAAGTCTTTGTCTAAGAAATACTATGTTGACCGTGTAAAAAGGGCTTGTTTATCGTGCGGGAAGAATTTTATGTCAGAAGGTAGATTCAATCGTAGGTGTCTAAATTGTAAAAGACAGGAAGACCAACATGGAGCTCAGTTTTTATGAAAGAAAATAAAGTGGGAAGACCTAAGAAGAATAAAAAGAAGTTAGAAAAAGTTGAATTAAAGAGGTGTAAAGAAAATCCGAAGGCTACGATATTCGCAGGTGAGAACGAAGAAGGGGATATTTTGTGACAGAACAGGAATGTTATTACAAAATTTATGGGAAGTTGATATGTTTTGTGCCTCATTACATAGCTAGAGCGGTAGTAAGTGAGGAATTTTTTAATGGAGTTTATCGGAGCTTCGAAACGTTATGAGCCCATTCTTTAAAAAAAATAAATATCATGCTAAAGGTGGTAAATGTCTCTCTGGACACTACCATCCTTCTATGCTTGAAAGGAATTATTGTGATCAGCTCGAAATGCTCAAGAAGAATGGAGATATTAAAGATGTGGAGTATGGTAAGAAGTATGAACTTCGGGTCAACGGTAAACTCATCGGCTGTCACAAACCTGATTTTACAGTTACTACCAATAAAGAAACCAAAGAAGTTCATGAAACGAAAGGCATGGAAACTGTTGACTGGCACTTAAGGAAGAATTTGTTCGAGGCAATTTATCCAGAAATACCCTACATTGTGATCAAATGAAACCTGAAACAACTTTAATTTTATTTGGTATGCTTTTTGGTGGATGGCTTATTTACTGTGCTTGGGTAGATATTGCTCAACCATACTGCAACCAGCCGCACCCTAAATCATTTCACTCTGTAACATCTCTATCTCAATCCAGAGCTCAATGATTTTATCCTTAGGATACCGGGTGCGGCTTTAAACCTACACTTTAATTACACGCAGTAATATTGAACGTAATCTTCATCGTCATGGCCATCGATATCATTTTTAAGGCAGTCGATGGATCCTTGATCCAATTGAAATTCATCTGCCCTTTTAATCAATTCTTTGATGCTGGATACCTTTACCCCGGTAAGCCCACAGCAGTCTTGATTTAAAGAGTCCGAGAACCCATCTTCTTGCTCATTTAAAAAGCCAATAACTTCAGGTTGCCGCCATAAATTAAAACTTGGTTCTTTTTTTATTTCGATATTTAAAACTTTGTAAGCTCTTACACTCATATGCCTACCCCTTTCCTAATCGTAAAGCCGTGTT
>CAIUZK010000229.1 GCA_903903635.1 uncultured Bacteroidota bacterium | reverse complement strand
TTTTGATACTCGACCAAGCGGAGAGAGAGGGATTCGAACCCCCGAACCTGTTACAGTTAACGGTTTTCAAGACCGCCGCGTTCGACCGCTCTGCCATCTCTCCGGGGTCAAAATTAGAGTATCGAAACGAGAATTAAAAGATTTTTTTTGCCTTTTCTATATATTTTTAGTCCTAAGCTATTATTACTATCTTATTACCTTTTTCCATCGTTGTTAAAGCTTACATTAAATAAGAGTTTTTACTCCTTTTCGGCATCTGTTTTCCGGTTTCAAACGTACATAACTATAAATTTGAAAAAATGGGGAAATCAATTCTAAATTGCATCAAAGCTGTCCTGTTACTTATCCCGCTGTCAGCTTGCGGCCAGGCACGAAATATTCAACAATCAAAAACATTTAAAATTATGACAGACGCTACTCCACAAAACAAAATTCATACCTTGGAAACAGCAACTTTTGGTGCCGGATGCTATTGGTGTACCGAGGCCCAGTTTCAGCAACTTAAAGGTGTGGTAAAAGTAGAATCAGGTTTCAGTGGCGGTCATGTAGACCACCCTACCTACAAACAGGTTTGCAACGGCATTACAGGCCATGCCGAAGTATGCAATATCACCTACGACCCTACCCTTATTTCTTTCGACGAGTTGCTGGCCGCTTTCTGGACCTGCCATGACCCTACTACGCTTAATAGGCAAGGCAATGATATTGGCACCCAATACCGTTCTGTGATATTTTATCACAACGAAGAGCAAAAGCAAAAATCCGAATTATACCTAAAGAAACTTAATGAGGAAAAGGCCTTCAACAGCCCGGTTGTCACCGAGATATCTCCTTTTCTTGTCTTCTATAAGGCTGATGATTATCACCAAAACTACTACAACGAAAATGGAGATCAGCCCTATTGTCATTTGGTAATTGGACCAAAGGTTGACAAATTCAAAAAGATATTTAAAAGTAAACTCAAATAAATACCATACGATACCTTTCCATATACAGATAAGTATTTTAGATTTAATGCATTTAACTGCTTCCTGTTTCATTAAAACCGATACTTATAAATTACGTTTTTGTTAAAACTTAAATTTATTTGTTCGTTTATAAAAAAAATGTAGATTTGCGTATTATTAATTTTTCATTCAATTCAAAATGCAAGAAGGTACAGTAAAATTTTTCAATGAAACTAAAGGATTTGGTTTCATTACGCCAGCATCTGGTGGCCAGGACATTTTTGTTCATGTTTCAGGTCTGAAAGACCAGATCCGTGAGAACGACAGAGTGTCTTACGAAGTTCAAAATGGTAAGAAAGGTTTAAATGCAGTAAACGTTAAGTTAGTTTAATTTTACAGCGCCATTTAATATCATTGCAAGACGTGCCCGGCACGTCTTTTTTGTTTTATTTCAACTCTGATTTCATTCAGAACCATGCACCAGGGCCATGCAAAACAAGGCGAAAAAATATTTTTTTTGATTGGTTGGCATTATACAGTTTTATAAAAAAATATGTAGATTTGCTTATTACTCATTTTTTATTCATTTTTTTATGCAAGAAGGTACAGTAAAATTTTTCAATGAAGCCAAAGGATTTGGTTTCATTACGCCCTCCAATGGAGGCCAGGACATTTTTGTTCATGTTTCAGGACTGAAAGACCAGATTCGCGAACACGATAAGGTTTCTTTTGAGGTACAAAACGGCAAAAAAGGCTTGAACGCTGTAAACGTAAAAGTTATCCACTAGATAAAAAGCCAGCAATAATATACTCAGACGTGCAATGCACGTCTTTTTTTTGCCTATATTTTTTTCGATTTACCCAGTTTCCGGAGCATTTTCCCGTGCGCCAGCAAAGCCCCTCTGAAAGTGGGCATTACAGTATAAGGGACATTAAACTCCTTAGCCACACCTGCTACTATCCGGGCAACTTCAGGATAATGAACATGGCATATTTGAGGAAAGAGATGGTGTTCAATCTGAAAATTCAAGCCGCCTATATACCAGCATACCAGTTTGTTGTTGGGTGCAAAATCTGCCGTATTCAATACCTGGTGAATTGCCCAGTTATTCTCCATTTTACGTTCGTCGGTTGGACTTGAAAAATCACTTGTTTCAACCACATGTGCCGGCTGAAAAATACATGCCAGAGAAAAGCCCGCAACAACATGCATAACCACGAAACCACCAACAACATGATACCATGGCTGGTGTGAAAAAAGAACAGGCAATACAAGTATATATACTACATACACCACCTTAAGCAAAGACAACTCAACAACTGCTTTCAACCAGGTAGTATTCTGCTTTTTCAATAGGTTGTTTTTTTTATAACGGTTAAGCAACCTGTAATCTTTAAAGGTTATCCAGTAAAGGTTCATTATGCAATAAACCGCCCATGCATAAAGGTGCTGATACTTGTGAAACCAAAGTAATGGCTTATCGGGCGACATACGCAAAACAGGCCCTGCATCTATATCTTCATCAAGTCCTTCTATATTGGTATAGGTATGATGTAGTATATTATGCTGTATTTTCCAGTTGAGCGAATAGCCACCAAGCAGGTTCAGTAAACTTCCCAGAAAATTATTTACAGCTTTACTCTTTGTATAGGCGCCATGATTTGAATCATGCATGATCGAACAGCCAATACCTACAATCCCAAAACCCATTAACAACCATAATCCGTAAAATAAAAGAATACTGCTGTGCGCAAGCCCGGTCACAATCACAAAGTAAGGTACAAAGTACATCGACAACATCGCTGCTGTCTTAACGTACATAGAGGAATCGGAATAAGGCGAAATATGGTTTGACGCAAAATAGTCATTCACCCTGAGTTTCACGACATCATAAAAACTATCCTTCCCCTTGGGTGCGAATTTTACGATTTCCTTTTTAGTGACCGACATTAATATGCTTTTTTGCGAAGATAAAACATTAATTTAACGGTTATAGTTAAAAACATTAACAAGGTAAAAAGAAAAAAATATTCATTATCAGTTCGCAAAACTTCATTTTTACATATCTTTACAAAAAATCTACTATTATGAAACAAAATAAGGCAATCAGATCATTGGTATTAGTAGCTATTGTAGGCATTATGAGCATGCTGCAATCTTGCAACAAAGCTTTACAAAATCTGCATTTTAATCTGGGTATGCAAACGCAAACCGTTACTGTAACTATACCGCCTGCATCTGGAAATGTTGCAATTGGTCCTATTACAAGTAGCTACAATGTCGATTCCTTTATCCGTGCAAGTACGGGTCAGCAATTGGGAATTGCCAATATCTCCAGTGTAAAATTAGCTTCGTGTGTTATTACTATCAACAATTCTTCACTGGCCAATAACTTCGCTAATTTTCAGTCATGTGATGCATCAATTTTCACGAATACTAACAGTACTCCGATTACAATGTCAATTGCCAATAACCCGGATGCTTCAGCCAATACGCTTTCATTACCGGTAGATGGCAATCAGGAGTTGAAAAGCTATATAGGGACTCAGTTCACCTACAACTTTTCCGGCACATTACGTCGCCCAACAACTGACACATTGAATTGTACAATAACAGTTAATTACAATCTTATTGTTCAGGGTTAATTTCAGAACGATTTAATAATTTTCAAAGGCGGCCTGAAGGGCGGCCTTTTTTTATATAGCCATCATATTACCAGTATAATTCCGACTATCTTATAATCTCACCAAGGTGGAACCTGACTTATTAAGCATTTCAAGACTTAAAAATATAGAACAGCAGCATACATTGCGGGAGCGTTTTTCATTCAGTAACTGAATACACAGCTATTTCACCAGTTCATAGCAAAATTACATTCCCTTACTGCCGCTTACACATACATTCAGCTTCACAAGCCCAATCAATATAATAGTACCATAACACACCAATAAGCAGGCTGATTTAATAATCAAAAATAGACTCAAAATAATGCCCCCTAATCCGGGGGCATTATTTTTACTTCAATGTCTCATCCAGCCACTTAAAAAATTCCCTTTGCCAGGCAATACCATTCTGCGGATGCAGCACCCAATGGTTTTCATTGGGCAGATACAGCAGCTTGGCTTTTACATTATGCAGCTTTGCAGCCTGAAAGGCTTCCAGCCCCTGTTCAATAGGTACCCGGTAGTCCAGCCCACCCTGCACTATCATGATGGGGGTATTCCATTTGTTCACGAAATTGATAGGATTGAACTTGTCGTAACTTAATGGTGCAGGCGATTTCCAGTAAGGGCCTCCTATATCCCAGTTGGCAAACCAAATCTCCTCGGTAGTACCATACCAGCTTCTCAGGTCAAAAAGCCCGTCATGAGCTATAAAGGATTTAAAGCGGTTGTTATGTATACCTGCCAGCATAAATACGCTGTAACCGCCATAACTGGCACCCACACAACCAAGCTTGCTTTTGTCTACATAGGGTTCCTTGCAGATATCATCAATAGCCGACAGATAATCCTGCATGGGCAATCCCCCCCAGTCCTTGCTTATTTCTTCATTCCACTTCACACCCCATCCCGGCATACCACGCCTGTTGGGCGCTATCACAATATATCCTTGTGCAGCCATCAACTGAAAATTCCACCTGATACTGTAGAACTGAGAGAGGGCAGATTGTGGGCCACCCTGGCAATATAGCAGAGTCGGGTATTTTTTCGTTGGATCAAAATCAGGAGGATATATAACCCATGCATGTAAAACAGATCCATCAGGTGTATTTATAGCCCTCATCTTGGTCTGGCTCATCTGCAGGTTCTGGTATATGCGATCGTTTTCGTGGGTCAACTGTATCATGTCGCCATACTTAGGCTTCACAGCATAAATTTCACTGGCATGGTTCATATCGCATCGGGAAACTATGATCTCATCGCCGGCCACTCCCAGTATGCCGTTAATGTCCCACTTGCCCTGAGTAAGCATGCTTACATGATGTACCGACCGCTCACTTTCCGGCACATTCACTTCAAACAGTTGTTGAGTACCTTCAAAAGGTGCATTAAAGTATATTTTGCTATCCCGGTATCCCCATACAAAACTCTCAACGGTACCATCCCAATTGGCGGTAATATTGATCTTGGTTTTGTTTTCTACATTCATGACAACGATGTCATTTTTGTCTGCCTCATAGCCATCACGATTCATACTCAACCATGCCAGGGTTTTGCCATCCTTACTGAATACCGGATTCACATCATAACCAGCCATACCTTCGGTCCAGTTGGTGGTTTTTGCTTTTTCTATGTTGTAGAAATAAAGATCGGTATTTGTACTTTGAGCGCTCTCCTTACCTTCTTTCTTCTTGCACACATACACAAAGCCGCGATTATCCGGAGCCCATACCAGATCTTCAGCTCCCCCAAATGGTTTTAGCGGACAGTCATAAGGCTCATCATCCATTATATCCTTTACTTTGCCTGTCTTTATATCGGCAACAAAAATGTGAGAAAACTTTCCATCTTCCCAGTTATCCCAATGACGGTACATCAGGTCTGTATACACCCTGGCTGTTGTATTGGGCAGATCACTGTAAATATCCGAACCAAGCGATGGTTTGATCAGCACATCTTTTGAAAAGGCGACAAATTTCCCGTTTGGCGATACCCAAACATTTTCGGCATCCTGCAATCCGTTATAAATCTCTTTCCAACTGGTACCACTGTCATTACTTTCATAAAGCACATTCTCATAATTGGCATACCACACTTTATCATAACGCTGCAGATTTGTCTTACCTGCCTCTGTAGTCCATTCTTTTTTGGTACCCTCAAGCACATCAACTTTATAGTGGTGTACCTGGCTCTTTTCTGTTTTCCAGTCTACAAGTTTAGAAGAATAATATACAGATTTACCATTACTGCTCACACCCTCGCCGGTAACGCGATGCAGACTCCACAGCAGTTCGGGAGTCATTCTTTCCTGCGACCTTGAAGTAACCGAAAGGAGCACTAATGCAATTGAAAATGGAATAAATTTCACTTTTATCATAATTAGTATTGAATAGCCAAAATTAATATTAAAACCTGGATTGAATTAATTAATCCAGTTCAAACAACTCTTTCAAATTAATAGAAAAGCCTGGTAAAACTATTGAAGTGAGTACCTTTCCTGCCGCCATTGGCCGGGAAGTAATATATCGGCCATCTACCAATGTATTAACTGAAACTGTATTATCCTGAGGAGAAACAATCCAATATTCCTTCACTCCTGAAGCCTCATACAAATCAAATTTATTATTGAGTTCCATAACATTATTGCCTGGTGATAATATTTCAACTACTATATCAGGAGCGCCGAGACATCCTTTTGCATCCACTTTCGACCTGTCGCAAACCACACAAATATCAGGTTGAACAACAGTAATAATATCCGAATCTATATCTGATTTACGGGGCAACCGCACATCGAATGGTGCAGTATATACTCTACAGGCATTACCTTTCAAATGTTCCCACAAACGACCGGAAATATCCATTGATAATACCTGGTGCCGGCTTGAGGGGGCCGGGCTCATTTTAAAAAGCTTACCCTTTATTAGTTCCACACGTTCCCTGAAATCCCAATTAAGGTAATCGGCATAAGTGTAGACTTTACTACTATCAAGGTCAGCTAATTTCATCGGAACCCGTTTGTACAAATTTAGGTGATAAAATGAAAATATTTAAACTACAGAGATTATTTCATGCCAGGCAAATTCTTATTCATCAATGGCTTTAAAGGCAGTTTCTTTTCGAAATCATCTACCACATTTTCCCAGCCGGCCTTTAGGTTTATTATTTCCTTATAAGGTATCACTTCTTCAGGCTGCCTTTTTGCCAGCAGGTCTCCGGTATCCCATTTACCATTCCTGTTTTTATCAACTATCAGCCTTATTGTATAAGCAGCCGGTTTTAGTCTTCTTAAAACTATTGTTGCATCAGTTACAGATTGCTGGTATACGCTGTCATTGTCGGCCAGTACTTTTAACAGGTAGTCGGAATTTGAATATTTTGCAGGTAAATGAATCGTAATCTTACCATAATCATCGTCCTCCTTTGTCCTGAAAGAATATCTGGAAGGAACTACATCTACCCCTGCCGAATCTTTTGCAAAACCCTTCACAAGCCTTAATTTGTATTCCATATTCTCCTGCCATTCAGTATATATCTTTAGCCGGTGAAGAACAGAATCGTACACCATGTTTGCTTTTGGCGTTACTGTATTGCCTAGACTATCATAGGTCAGGGTTATCTTTTCTTTATTTAAAACAGGTTGCTTATTAAAAGCAATAATTACATATCCGGTAATATCAAAAAGCCGCCGCTCAATATTACTTGTATCAATATTTACAGAATAAGACAATGCATCATTAAATACAGGCTTACTCTTTCCTCTACCCTCTCTTTTGGCCGACATGGAATCAAGACTTTTTTGGAGAGAGGTATCAGGCGTTTCCATAAAAAGCCGCAAATTGACATTTGCCTGTGTGGTATCTCCCGGAATTACAGTATGGTCAATAAACCCTACCCACTCTCCTGCCCCCGGCCCATCATATAGCATATTGTTGTTCACATCTTTCAGAGCATATATTCTGAAACTGCGCTTTGGCAATCCTTTGAAAACAAAATTGCCGGAGGCATCGGCAGTTGTAATGTATTTTGGCTTATGCTGCACAATTGCACTATCCGTTTCTTTAGCGCTGAATAATACAACAGATATGCCTCCTGTATCTGGCAGACCGGTAACTGCATTTATCACACTGCCCCTCAGTTCAAGAGAGTCAAAATAAGCGCCGGTACTAAACGTGTAAGTATATTTAGGAAAGGCATTCCCCTCATGCAGATCGCGTATAGAACTGCCTAAAGATAACCTGTAAGTGGTATTGTCTTCAAGCAATGAATCCACAATTTTCACTATTACGGTTTTGTTTCTGCCGGTCTCTGTTGGTTGAATCGATAAAATGGGTGATAATTGTACCTCTTTCGAGACATCCGACACTGTAATATACTCATCGAAATGCATTTCAATCCGCTTAACCTTAGTATTCAATAATGAATCAGCGGGATCAATTGAAACCATTTTTGGTGGTGTAACATCCTTTTTTCCCCCGGTTGGAGCGGTAATATTAGCGCAACCAGCCGCAATAACTATAATAATCATCAATAGATATACTTTTATGCGGGCGCTCATTTGAAGCCAAAAATAGTGGGATTTTATGAGAATGGGGTAAAATGACTGATGCTAAAAGGAGCTCAGTTTGTTAAAATTGAAAACACTGAGGCGCAAATTGAAATATCAATCCAATTAAACGACCTGCCCACCTCCATTACGCTAATACTTTTCATTTTAAGAGTAACATCTTTTAACATTATTACTATATTTACATTTGAGAAAGAGAGTAATGAAACCATTACGATTTTAAGAACTGACCATAATTTAGATTTTCATTTCAAAATATCCCATGAACAAAAAGACCATACTTCTAATCACTTTTATTATCATTCCGTTCTTAACATTGATTATAGGTAATACTCCGGCACAAGGCGCTTTAAAAGCCAGACACAGGGCTGTTATCGACTCACCTGACGTAAAGGAAAAACCTCCTGTATACAAGAAACTCAGGAAGATACTCGACAAGCAAAAAAAGGAGATCAACAATTTTGTAACACCATCATCTGCTAGTAATTCTACTGACTCTGCAAAAAACATAAAGGAAACAGGCAAAATCAAGAAGTACTATGACAGAAGATCTGCTCAGGTATATAAATTAAAACATCCTGACCACGAATTAAAAAGCGGCATTTTCGGCAGACTTGCTTTTTATGGTGGTCTGCTCACTGTGCTCACCCTGCTACTTGCTTTTGTAATCTCCTCACCCACCTTAGCTTTTATTGATGCGGTTTTATATTGTGTTGGTTTCTTTGGCGGAATTATTTTCGGATTAATTGGTATTACCCGTCGGAAAAAACGGGGTAAAGCAATAATTGGTTTATCAATAATTCTGCTTCAGATTATGCTATTTGCTGCCATTGCCTCGTTTGCATCGGCAGTTGCAGCCGCAGCTCCTGTTCTTTTTGATGCAATGGTTGTAATCATGCTTATGGGAAAAGGAGGCTAAACATAATTATGTGGATCCTATCAATTGAACCTATCTGCACATCAAAATTAAGATTGTATTTATACCTGCCAAACAAGTGTAACTTTGAATTAAAATCTAAAATGCCGCTAACATTAATTCTGTTATCATTTTTATTTACACCAGCCCCAAGTGTGGACATACCCAAAAGCATTTACGAATTTAAGGTTACCGGTTTAGATGGCAAGGTGATTGATTTCTCAGCCTTCAAAGACAAAAAAATACTCATCGTTAATACTGCTTCCAAATGCGGCTTTACCCCACAATATGAAACCCTTGAAAAGCTATATGAACAATACAAGGACAAATTGGTAATCATTGGTTTCCCTGCTAATAATTTTCTCTTTCAGGAACCGGGCAGTAATGATAAGATCGCTTCATTTTGCCAGGTTAATTATGGCGTAACCTTCCCAATGGCAGAAAAAATTTCAGTAAAAGGACGTAGTATGGCCCCTATTTACCACTGGCTAACACAAAAGGTATATAATGGCTACAGCGACAATAAAGTGAAGTGGAATTTTCAGAAATACCTGATCAATGAACAAGGTCAGCTCACCGATATTTTTACGCCGTCTACCAAACCTGACAGCAAGGAAATATTATCGGCCATTGAAAAGTAATTGCTTGAGAATTATTTTTAGAATAAAGAAAGCATTAGGTTTTAAACTGAGCATTAAATTAACTCAACTCTTATTGTGAATATTCAGTGCCCAAAACTTTTTAACCTGATCATTTACCTCCTCCATATTCAATTGATTCATGCATTTAAAGTGTCCTTTGGGGCATCTTTTGTAACCTAACTTACTGCAGGGATGGCAACCCAATTCATTGTTTTCGATGATAACTGATTGTGCTGCCACCCGGTCTTTAAGATTATTATATCCATAATAAGGAAACATACCCATTTCAGGTGAGGTATTGCCCCATAAAGAAATAACCGGCTTTTGAAATGCCGCAGCCACATGCATTAGCCCGGTATCATTGCTCACAATTACCCTGGCATACTTTACCAGTTCAGCCGATTCGTTCAGATTGAATTTCCCGCATGAATTATATATCCTGATGGTATCCTGTGCTGCAATTTCAAGTCCTTCATTCAGGTCCTCCGGCCCACCTAGCAACATTATCGGATATGGGATAAGTGCGCATAATTTCTTCCATTGTTCAACAGGTAGTTGCTTGGTAGCGTACGATCCGCCAATAACACATCCTATAAACCCTCCCCAGTGGCTCATGGGTATATCATTATTGCTTAACTTTTTGTCTTTAGGCAAAAAATAATCCAACCCCTTGCCATCATTATTTACCTTCAATGGCCGCACAGTCTCAAAGTACCTTTCAACAATACTCTTATCAGGCATTGCATGTATCTTGAAATTAGTCAGCAGCCATTTCTGTATATTCAGTTTCGGGAAAGCATAGCTTTTTGTTTTAAGTGCCTTCTTTACCCTTAATGTACGCACGTTATTATGCAGGTCTATTACATAATCAAATTGCTCCTTCCTGAGCTGTTTCACCAGTACCTGAAAGTCATCTTCCAGATAGTGCAATCGGTCTATGTAAGGATTATTAACTAGAATTGAACTATACGACATCTTGGTGAGGTAATGCAGTTCAACTCCGGGGAGCTGCTGTTTCAGGCATCGGATCACCGGTGTTGTGAGTACAATATCACCAATAGAAGAAAACCGGATTACCAACACCTTCATGCAACCAGAATAATTTAAATTTCGACCTGAGGTGAATGGAATATTAAACAGAAATTATGCTAATAGTAAGTTGAGCAACAGTTGCTATTAACCAAGCACCAAAGAAATCAATTAGTAGAGTAAGTCAATTCACACCATGCTTTACTATCAGTTACGCCCAGCGCTTCTTTTGCCGAGTCGCTGATACCTATGATACTGTTGGCATATTGTTTGGTATCGGGTATGGTACCTAAAACCTTTACATAAATGGTTTTACCATTACCCGGATTAAATACCTTGATTACAGTACCTCTGCGTGCAGTATTATGAAATGCCTGGTAAGTATTGCTTTTTCCGGCTTTCTCAAAAAACACCGCAGTTCCTTTTTCGGTCAATACGCTTAATCCATTATTTGTCTGCCTTGCGTATACGGTATCAAGCCCTCCCGGCACAATGGCTTTATTGGTATCTGCAACCACTTTCTTCCTGGTTGATGGGTAGGCTTTAATGGTGGCTAAATTTGCTGTATCCCTTGGTATCATTTTTACCCATCCAACCAGCAATTTCTGACCGGGTATCAAAGTATTTCCTTTCAGACTGTTCCAGCTTCTCATCTGGTTTTTTGTAACCCCGGAATAGGTACTGATTACGCCTATCTCATCCTTTGGCTTTACCTCATAATAAAGTTCGCGAAGATTGCCCAATGGCTGCCTGACAGAAAAAAAATTATCTCCTATTACAGGTATATATATCACTGAGCCAGGGCCTGATTTCTTAATTGCCTCTGGTTCATTGGCGCTTAATATCAGAGCCTCCGAAACACAAAATCTCAAGGCGAGCATTCTCACATATTCACCAGGCTTTACAACATATTTTATAGCCCAGTTTGCATCTTTTCTTATTACCATCATACTATCCTGATCCTGAGCCATTGCCCCGGTTCCAAGTATAGAAAATAGCACTATAAATATATACTTCAACATATGCTAATGATATTTGGTCGGAAAAGTACAACAATTGTTGCCAATTTCATCTGTAGTATTGCGCAAAAATTTAATGTGCTATGATTATTGAGAGTAACTTAACAGAATTAAAGCTAAAACATTCCTTTTTACTCTTCTTCAGTCAGTTCCATCCTGATTCGCCAGTGTTTGGGAAGATAATTATTTACCCTGTTTCCAAGTGATTTTATCCAGCCAAGCCCAAGTCCGTTATAGCGCACCAACTGCCAGCCCTTTTGAATATCCGGTATACCCATTTCTTCTCTACGTAAAAAATGCAAAGCCCGACCCTTGCTTACTTCAATGCCCGGTAAATGTTCATTCGCATCAATGCTTAGCGCAATATCATGAGCAGGCAACCAATCTTTACCGGCAGGGACACCTAGTCGCAATCCCACCTTCCTGAAGTATACCAGTTTTTGCAATAAATGCCAATCCTTTTCATGACTGGCTCTGAGCGCATTAAAATCTTCATTCCCTGTTTGCATAAAAACCAAATCGCTATCCGATAGTAAATAGGCCGATTGTTGCTGAATCTTTTTATCATGAGCCGTCCTAAATCGGGGGTAGTCCTGATCAGTTGTATGCTCTGTTTTTGTCATTGCAGCAATAAAAAAACCCTCGCCTTTTACCTTATCCGGAAAGAAACGGTAACCAGCCATACCCGATCCGGATTGCACTGCTACAACGCCCCACCCTTCCGGCACAGGCACTTCAATTGTACTGGCATTGTATGAATCCTTTAGCCAGTCAAGTATTTGTTCATCTTCCTGGAGCGAATAGGAGCAAGTAGCATATATAAGCACGCCATCCTGTTTTAATGCCGGCCACACATCGGCCAGGATCCTTTGTTGCCGTTCGCAACATAATTGCACATTTGCTTCTGTCCAATTCTCCAGGACTCTTACATCCTTTCGGAATAAACCTGACCCACTACAAGGCGCATCCACAACTATTACATCAAAATAGCCTTTAAGCCTGCCGAAATCCCTGGGATCATTAGCCGAAACCCAGGTATTCATCTGTCCCCACCGCGTAATATTTTCATCCAGAATTGTCGCACGGGCACGTATTACTTCGTTTGAAATGAGCAGACTGTCTTTATCTAGCAATGAAGCTATCAAAGTACTCTTCCCTCCCGGTGCCGCACAAAGGTCGAGCACCCTGATACCTTTCTTATCTTTTAAAAGCTCCCGCAACATATGATCCAGGAACATAGAGGAAGCCTCCTGAACATAATAAGCACCGGCATGGTATGCAGGATCGAGTGTAAAAACAGGCCGTTCATTCAAATAACGGCCATCGGCACACCATTTCACTTTTTCATTTGCTGAGAATAAACAGGTCTCCTTATTGGGGTTCATCCGGATTGAAGTAACAGGCGATTGCTCATGAGCGCCAACAAAACTACCCGCATCAAACCCTGTGACGGTTTGCAGATCGATTAATATGGAAGGGGGTATGGTCATTTCAACGTTGTATTAGATATTCCGGAAGCAACAAACTTTTTAATGCTGCAAATGAAAATGCAACATCGCTGAGTGGATTCATACACTGAATAGCATGCGGGAACTCGCAGTCGATAATAACCACAAGCGTAGAATCAGAAAACATAAATTTTGCATGGTCAAACTTATCCATACAATTACCCACGATTCCATCCATCGCCCATTTGTAAGTGTCTGAATCAATATCACTGGTAGCTAACCGTCTTTTGAAATCTACCACCGCAGAATCTATATTTACAGCCTGCTGCTTCTTTACCAATTCGGCAAAATTATTCATTTGCCCCTTAACTATCAGGCTATCCAGCGTCAGCCTGCTGCCAGTTGAACTGAAATTGTAATATTCCCGCCAATGTGAGGGGTAAGCGCCCATTCCCTCAAAATCAAATTGAATTGACAATACGCGCTCATTACAGAACGACACGTTATAATCAAGGCTTGTGATACCATCTTCTGCGGCCTCGGTTGCTATAGCCTTTAATGCATCATTTATCCTGGCAGATACCACATCACTCATATAGGTCACTACAGGAAATTTAGTACTCACACCTTTCCCTTTATCGGTATGAACTATGTCCCTTATCGAATACAGCGTCTTCGACCGGCTTTTGGGAGCAGCAACCGGCCCTCCTGAGGAGTCGCCAATCGGCATTTTATCAGCAATTCCCGTATTATTACAAGCCACGGCAAACGCCAAAGCACATACTGCAACAGGCCCAAGGACTATTCTTCTCAATAAAATATAAGCGGTGTCTCTTTTCATGTTGTCACTTCTCAATATCCTGGTCCGAACCGGTACTCATGCTGCAAGACCATTAGCTAATCGACCCGCTAACCTTTTAGTTGCCTCTTTCCACCTCCATACAATCACTGATTTGAGCAATATTTCCAATAAGCCATTCCAAATGCTGCAGTACTTGAGTACATAATTTAGAAAAAGCCAAAAAAATCTTACCAGTGCCTAATAGTAACCTCTTCAATTTCTTTGAAATGCTTATCCCTTGTAATTAAAGTATATCCATGTTGTTTTGCACATGCAGCTATCCAGATATCATTTGTTGAAAAAGGACATTATTTCCAGTCATCGTCATTTATGATTTCACATGATTCTGTAATAGCCTTCTTCATTTTCCCCGCCTCTATATCAGATAATACACCAACAAAATCATAAATGCTTTTTTTGTGCGCTTTCACCTTCTTTGATTTCTTTAAGAGCGTTTCGATTTCATTAAGTGTAGCTGCATCATCAACTTTGAGTACTTCCTCAATCAAATGAATTTTTGGGGATTCTTTATACATAATTGCAGGTCATTTTACTATTTTGCGCACAATACAAAAATAAGCAATAATAAATTACAACAAAAGTTATCTCTGCCTTTTCTAAATCTGAAACGCAACCCCGGTATAATTATGAGGCGTTATTGCCTTAAGTTCTTTTTTTATTTTGGCGCTTACTTTCAAAGTATCTACAAACTCATGGATATCCTGCTTGCTAATACTCGACTTACCTCGTGTCAATGCCTTAAGTGCTTCATATGGCTGAGGATAACTTTCCCGGCGCAGTACTGTTTGTATGGCTTCTGCAACCACCGCCCAGTTACGCTCCAGGTCATCCGTCATTTTATCTTTGTTGAGCAACAATTTTCCAAGACCTTTTTCAAGTGAGCGCAAAGCAAGGAAGCTATGGCTCAATGGCACTCCTATATTCCTGAGCACCGTGCTATCGGTAAGATCGCGCTGCAATCTGCTTATTGGGAGCTTGGCGCTCAGATGTTCATACAATGCATTGGCTATACCCAGATTACCTTCAGCATTTTCAAAATCAATCGGATTTACCTTATGCGGCATGGCGCTGCTGCCCACTTCTCCTGCTTTCACTTTCTGTTTGAAATACTCCATTGATATATATTGCCAGATATCCCTGCACAGATCAATTAATATGGTATTAATTCGTTTCAGTGCGTCAAACTGCGCAGCTATATTATCATAGTGCTCAATCTGGGTAGTGTATTGCATTCGCTCCAGCCCCAACTTACGATTCACAAAATCATTACCGAATTTCTCCCAATCTATATGCCCGAATGCCACATGATGTGCATTAAAATTACCTGTCGCGCCGCCAAACTTAGCGGCAAACGGAATATTAAGCAACTGGTCTATCTGGCCTTCCAGACGCTCCACAAACACCATTAGTTCCTTCCCTAATTTGGTAGGAGAAGCGGGTTGTCCATGTGTACGGGCCAGCATAGGTATATCCTTCCACTCAACAGCCATATGATATAAGGCCAGGTGCATGTTTAATAATTGTGGCAGGTATTGCTCTTCAAGTGCATCTTTCCACAATAGCGGAATAGAAGTATTATTGATATCCTGAGAAGTAAGACCGAAATGTACCCACTCCACACTGTCGCCTGCCCCTAGTTCAGTTAGTTTTTCTTTCAGAAAATACTCAACCGCTTTTACATCATGATTGGTTACACGCTCTGTTGCTTTTATCTTAAGCGCATCTTGCTCGGTAAACTGCTCGTAGATACTCCTTAATTTGGCAGGCTTAACCTTAGCCGGCAGTTTAATTACTTTTTTCTCAGCCAGAAAAAGAAAATACTCCACCTCTACCCTTACCCGGTACTTAATCAATCCGAATTCAGAAAAGTATGGGGCCAGAGATTCCAGTTGCGAGCGGTAGCGCCCGTCTATTGGGCTGATGGCAGTAAGTGCATTAAGTTCCATGCTGCAAAGATATATACACACCATCAAAAATGATGCTAAGTACCAATGATAAAATAGATTTACCAATCAACTTCTGAAATATTTTGTACTTTTCGAATCATGCAAACAAAAACAAAAATGAGAATCATTTATTTCTGCTTTTGTTGCCTTTTATATTATAACCACACGCCAGCTCAAAAGGTAAATCATCCAACAAACGTTAATTTTATTATCATTCAGTTGAGTTCTGAAATCAACAGGATCCGGTATTTTCAGAATCGTGGATTAACTAAAGATGCCAATATTATTATTTCAGAATCTAAAAAACAAAGGGAATTATTTACTCAGGATTTTACCGATAATTTCACCTTCTGCCCTGTTTATTATTTTATAGATACCAATATAAATTTGGTTAAAAACCGGAAATTTGAAGATTGTTTATTTGATGCCACGGGAAACAAATTTCCTCCTGAAAAAGCCGCTGAAGTGGATTCAAACTACCTAATTCTTGAATTTGGCTATCCCGATGATAACACTTCAGTCACCACTAGCATTAAAGGTCTCGTCGTCAGAAACCGGAAATTTCAACAAATCAAATACTTCATGAAGGCAAAAAGCCCTAACTCCCGGTATGTTTTGAAACCCAGATTATACGAAATCTCCTATAAACCATTTGCAATCCAGTTCAACAGGTATATAGCAGGCAATTTCGATGAATAATGAATTCAACGATCTCAATTCAGTTTGAAGTGAATAATGATGCTCTTACTTCTCCAGCCGCTTATTCACTTTATTCAATTGCTCCTGCAATGCTTCGCTTAGTTCCTCAAGCGTTTCTTTATCCAGATCCTCAATTTCTTCTTCCCCGCAGCCACAACAACTTAATTTCTGTTTTAAACTCCTGAGCTTACGTCTGGTTTCAGAACCTTTCTGTGGAGCAAATAGCATACCAAGAACTGCGCCAATTGCCATACCTGCGGCTACAGTCAACATCACGTTTTTTACCTTACTCATAAAATGTTAATTGTGATTTTTGGTTAGAGTTTTGCAATGCGGTCATTCACTTTGTGCAATTGTTTCTGCAGAATATCCTTTATTTCCTCAAGCGATTCTTTGCCATCGTCAATACTATCGCCTACAATACCGGCCAGTTTTTTACCACGTTTCATTATCTTCCTTCTTGTTTCATACCCTTCTTCAGGTGCATAAAGAACGCCAATAGCAGCGCCTACAGCTATACTGGCGCCTATTGCTATCAATAATTTCGTTGTATTGTTCATAACCACACGATTTAAAATAAATTTATACAAATGTAAATATAGGTCTTATCTAAGTCATCCGCATTGACTATCGTCACACCTTCCAATGATTCTTGTAAGAATTGGCCTTTATCATTTCTTACTTTATTTTAAAATCCGGGGTTGTTCAATTAAAGATTGTTCTCCTTAAATTTGCGCAAAAACAAAGTTTATGAATTTGAGTTCCCATTTTATAAAATCGCTTTTTGTATTTATATCCTTAATGCCTTTCATTGCAAACGCTCAGAAGGTATCTGAGGATGTAATTAAGGTTGGAAAAGAATCCAGAAACGGTTTCATTGCCCGTTCTAAATATGGAAGAACCCAGATGAATGAAATAATTGCCACAAAATTTACTGAGGCAGGTTTTAAAAAACATGGTAAAAAAAGTAAGTTCCATACTTACAAGGGCGTAATCTGGTCTGTTACCGGTCCCAGTAAAGTTGACCTCTATTACAAGGTCACAGGTAAAAAACACAAAGCCAGGGTCTACTTTATTGCATCAAAAGGATATGATAATTACATTACTTCATCTACAGATGCAGCTACAGCATCCTCTATTACTAATTACCTCAGTCAGTTGGATGCGGCAATAGCGCTCAGTGAAGAATTAAAACAAAAGGAAAAAGACCTGAAGGAATTAAATGCCAACCTGGATAAACAAAAAGCTAACGTAAAAAAAACTGAAGCAGCTAAAGACCAGAAGTCGCTGGAAATAAAACATCTTCAAAAAACTGAAGCTTATTAGTCCTTATTCTTTATTTCATTTAGTGTTTAGTTAATCGGCATGCTTTAATTCATAACAGTATTCTTACAGGGTGAATTATCACTTTCTTCTCAATCTCTTTTAGTGACGTTGATTAAATAAAGTACACCATATTGCGAAGTCATATTTCTTTTTTATGAGGCGTAAAGTCTTTATCCCGAAAGCTTTCGGGATAAAGACTTTTGCAACGAAATAAAAATGGGATAGAACGAGTAAGATGGTGGGAGTTATTTTCTTCGTTCCTTAATTAAATTACCATATCTTTATCACAATTATAATTTACCGGAAAACATAAGTATCTGGTGATAAAAACATCTGGAAACTTTCTAATTTTGCATCTAATTAACATTTTTCATCAAATGGCTAAGTCGCAATTATTCTGACACTAATACCCAATGCAATGGTAACAAATCAGGATCTGGAACAAAACAGGGATTTTATAGTTATCGATGACGACATGATCAACAACATGATCTGTAAGAGAATTATAGAATTATGTATTCCAGGGTCTAAAACCTATACTTTCACAAACCCGGTAATGGGCTTAGATCATCTTACAAATCATTTGAAGTCTGCTTTAAACCAGGAAACTGTGCTCCTTCTTGATATTAATATGCCTTCAATGTCGGGCTGGGATGTACTTGATAAAATATCTGATCTCCCGGAACATCTCAGATCAAATCTCAAAACGTACATGCTATCTTCTTCCGTTGACATCTACGATAAAATGAAAGCAGCAGAAAACCCGCTTGTTTCAGGCTACATAGAAAAACCTTTATCAAAGGATAAAATAAAAGATCTCTTTCAAATCAAGCTACAATAACAAAATACCTGTTCTTCAATTAAGGAACGTTGACGAAAAAAGTTCCACCATATTGCGAAGTAGTATTTCTTTTATTAACTGCTATAGCTTTAGCGAAGGCATGTTATTAACTGCCATAGCTTTAGCGAAGGCATGTTTTATGAGGCATGCCCGCAAGGGCACGAGCGCAGCTCTATCTGCGTCCCGAAAGCTTTCGGAATAAAGACTTTTGGAACGAAATAAAAATGGAACGCACCGAGACAAATAAAAATGATTATGAACGAGGTAATAGAACGAGTAAGATGGTGGGAGTTATTTTCTTCGTTCCTATATATCAGTTTGTATTTTTTCTAATGAGCCAAAATTAACAAACATATTCAACTGCCTCACTGATGGCCCTATTCAGATTAATTATATCACAGTTATTACAATTTTGTCCGGTAAAATTCACCACCAGTTTATCAGATAATAACCTTTATCTTTGTTCTGACTTTGGGGGTGCCGGTAATTCTGGCTGAGATCATACCCTTTGGACCTGATCAGGATAATGCCTGCGTAAGGAAAAAGCAGATAGATAATATCTTCCCCCCTTAAAGTTTATTGTTAGCATTATTGTTTACAGGTACAATTTTTGTTGCATGAACATTTTTATCAACAACCAACCGCACGAAATAAAAGTGGCATCCACTTTACCAGAGGTGTTTGCTTTGCTGAATTTCACATCCCAAAAAGGTGTCGCCATAGCTATTAACAATAATGTTATCCACCGATCTGAATGGGAACATTGTTCATTAAACGAAAATGATAAGGTTACTATAATTAAGGCCACTCAGGGCGGCTGATAATAATGAACATTTTTTCCTGGTACTAATTCTTTATAATCATTTCAAATTCTAATAAAAATGAAACAAGACACGGCTCCAAAAGACACCAATATCAAATCAGGATTCTACCCCAATTCAAAGAAAATATTTGTGCAGGGAAAATTGCACAATATCAAAGTGGCTATGCGGGAAGTTGCAGTAAGCCCAACTATAACACACTCTTTTGGCGTTGAAGAATTAAAGCCCAACCCGGTGGTAACTATATATGACACCAGCGGCCCATACACAGATCCCGATGTAGTTATTGATATTACCAAAGGACTGCCTCGTCTTCGCGAAGAATGGATAAAGGAGAGAAACGATGTTGATCAACTAACCAGTTTCACAGCAGATTACAGCAACGAACGACTTGAGGAAAAGAACCTGGATGCTTTACGCTTTGAACATATCCGTAAACCTTTCAGGGCAAAAAAGGGTTGCAATGTAAGCCAGATGCATTATGCCCGCAAAGGCATGATCACTCCGGAAATGGAGTATATCGCCATTCGCGAAAATCAGCGAATCGATGAATTAATGAATAATAGTGAACTGTGGAACCAGCATCCCGGTCACAGTTTTGGGGCTGCTATTCCATTCAAAAAAATAACCCCTGAATTTGTCAGAGATGAAATAGCCAGAGGACGTGCCATCATTCCTGCAAATATCAATCACCCGGAAAGCGAACCAATGATCATTGGGCGCAACTTCCTTGTAAAAATAAATACCAACATTGGTAATTCTGCTGTTTCATCAAGCATAGAAGAAGAAGTTGAAAAAGCTGTATGGAGCTGTCGTTGGGGTGGCGATACCCTGATGGATCTTTCTACCGGTAAGAACATCCACGAAACCCGTGAATGGATCATTCGCAATTGCCCGGTTCCGGTTGGCACTGTTCCTATATATCAGGCCCTCGAAAAAGTAAATGGAAAAGCTGAAGACCTGACATGGGAAATATTCAGAGATACGTTGATTGAACAAGCTGAGCAGGGGGTAGATTATTTCACTATCCATGCGGGGGTGTTGTTGCGTTATATTCCACTTACCGCTAAAAGGGTTACCGGGATAGTTTCCCGTGGTGGCAGCATTATGGCCAAATGGTGCCTTGCTCATCATAAAGAAAGCTTCCTGTATACTCATTTCGAAGATATTTGTGAGATTATGAAGGCTTACGATGTAGCTTTCTCTCTGGGCGATGGCCTGAGGCCCGGCTCAATAGCTGATGCCAATGATGCTGCCCAGTTTGCAGAATTGGAAACTCTTGGTGAGCTGACCAAAATTGCATGGAAACACGATATACAGGTAATGATTGAAGGCCCCGGCCATGTGCCTATGCACCTCATTAAGGAAAACATGGATAAGCAACTGGAATGCTGCGATGAAGCGCCATTCTACACTCTGGGACCTTTGACCACAGATATAGCGCCGGGCTACGACCATATCACTTCCGCTATTGGCGCTGCTATGATTGGATGGTATGGCACTGCTATGCTCTGCTATGTAACACCTAAGGAGCATCTTGGTTTGCCCGACAAGGAGGACGTGAAAGTTGGTGTCATCACCTACAAGATTGCAGCCCATGCCGCCGACCTTGCAAAAGGACATCCGGGAGCACAGTTCAGGGATAATGCTTTGAGCAAGGCACGTTTCGAATTCCGTTGGGAAGATCAGTTCAACCTGTCTCTCGACCCGGAAACTGCAAAGTCATTCCACGATGAAACCTTACCTGCCGAAGGTGCCAAGATTGCCCACTTCTGCTCCATGTGCGGACCTCATTTTTGCTCCATGAAGATTACACAGGACATACGCGATTATGCTGCCGAAGAAGAAAAACGTGAGCAGGGAATGGCGGAAAAATCGAAAGAGTTTATTGAGGTAGGAAGTAAAATATATCTGTAGTTTAATTGTGGCGGATTCGCCATAATTAGAAAGGAATAGCTTTTTTTATAAATCACGAATTCGAGAGGTTTATAACAAGCGGGTTACAAGATTAGAACTTTCAAAAAAATCTAATCTATTACTGACTCATTTTAAAGGTAACGGATTCGTAACCATTAGAACAAAAGGGGTCGAATTCGCCCCCTTTGAATGGGGAAAGTGATACTCTTCAATTTTAATTCCTTCGAATTCGGGGAATTAAAACTTTTGAAAGCCTACAAATGATATTTATATGGCAAAAAATAAAACAATCACGGTAAAGGGAACCGAAATCGCCATTACAACTCAAAATAATGACGATTATATTTCATTGACAGATATGGTAAAACCGTTTGGAGATGACATCATGATCTATAGCTGGATGAGGAATCGCAATACAGTAGAGTTTATTGGCATATGGGAAGAACTTAATAACCCGGATTTTAAAGGTCTCGAATTCGAGACCTTTAAAACTCTGGCCGGCTTAAACAGTTTTCATCTTACACCCAAAAAATGGATAGATGCAACAAATGCCATTGGCATTATTTCCAAGGCGGGCCGGTATGGCGGTGGCACATTTGCCCATCGCGACATAGCCTTTGAATTTGGCTCATGGCTTAGTCCTGAATTCAAATTATATCTCATCAGAGAGTTCCAGCGCCTCAAAGAAGATGAAAACGACCGCTTAAAACTGGAGTGGAACCTGCAACGAACGCTTTCCAAAATCAATTATCGCATACATACAGATGCAATAAAGGAAACATTGATCCCTGCAACCATTACAAACGCCCAATCAGCAATAGTATATGCCAGCGAGGCAGATATATTAAATGTTGCATTATTTAGCAAAACTGCCAAACAATGGCGGGATGCAAATCCCGGTAAAGATGGCAACATTCGCGACTATGCCGAACTGGAGCAATTGGTAGTATTGACCAATCTCGAAAGTATCAATTCAGTATTGATCAGGCAACAACTGTCACAATCTGAAAGACTACAAAAACTCAATGAAATAGCGATAACCCAAATGAAATCATTGCTCGGAAACAACAACCTGAAAAAACTCAAATAAGTAGATGACACCACAAACCAGACCATACGTCCTCTCTATCGCCGGTTTCGACCCCTCTGCCGGGGCTGGCATACTCGCAGATATAAAAACCTTCGAGGCAAATGGCGTGTATGGTTTCGGCGTGGTTTCGGCGCTTACATGGCAGAACGACCGGGAGTTTGATAAAGTTGAGTGGATCAGTGCGGATAGAATAATCAGCCAGGTCGAAGTGCTTTTAAGGCGGTTTAAAGTACGGTATGTAAAGATAGGACTAATAGAAAACCTTGATACCCTTACCCTGGTTCTTGATTTTTTGCACAGCAACCTCATCGATCCTGTTATTATTTTCGACCCAATACTTAAAGCCAGTGCCGGATTTAATTTTAATACTTCCGAACCCGGCAAATACCTCGAATTGATGAACAGATTTTTTTGTATCACCCCCAATATTCCCGAAGCTGATTTCCTGCTCGGACCCGACGACCTGGAATTCAAATTGGAAGCACTTAGTGAAACCGTGAACATCTATTTAAAAGGTGGACATGGTGAAAGTAATACATCAACCGATTTTTTGTACACAAGCGACCATACATATGCATTCAGCAATGATCGGTTAATCAATGGAGCAAAACATGGTAGTGGCTGTGTATTATCAGCCGCACTAACAGCCTTTTTGGCTTTGGGCAAGGATTTACCCGATGCTGCTGAAATGGCCAATAGCTATACTTATAAATTCCTTGCCAGTAGCGACAACTTACTGGGTCATCATCAAATCGTTAGTCAATGAAACCAATAAGCAAACTCCATTTTATTACTACCAATGCGGCGGCGGCAGAGCAGGCCTGCCAGGGAGGTGTGGACTGGATCCAGCTTAGGCTTAAAGGGGTATCTTACGACGAATATTTCAGTATTGGCAAGGATGTACAGGCAGTTTGCAAAAGATATAATGCCACCTTCATTATTAATGATGATATTAAGTTGGCTCTTGACCTTGAAGCCGACGGCGTGCATGTGGGCAAGGAAGATCCTTTACCCCAGGTATATATAGATGCTATGTTGAACAGGGATGGAATAATTGGATGTACCGCAAATACACTGGAAGACCTGGTTCATTTATCGTCAAAGCCCATAAGCTATATTGGTTTCGGACCATACAGGTATACTGCCACAAAAAAAGTCCTTAGCCCTATCTTGGGCATTGAAGGATATAAGAAAATATTCAAAGAGATTACTGAAATGAATTTGCTAATTCCACCAATAATAGGGATAGGAGGAATATTGACAGACGATGTTGCGTTACTGCTCAATACCAGACTGCATGGCATTGCTGTATCAGGAGCCATTTCTGGAGCGCCGTCAATTACCAGTGCTGCAAAAAATTTTATTGAGCAAATTAATATTATAAAGAACTGATTCAGAGAATTGATATTAAAAGAAGAAAATAATGAATGACAAACTAATTATAGCCGACAAAGTATTTTCATCACGACTATTTACCGGCACAGGTAAATTCGGGAATCATCGCCTCATGGAAGAGGCCCTGCTGGCCTCTGGCTCCGAATTGGTTACCGTTGCATTAAAACGGGTAAGCCTCGGTGGAGACGATGACGATATACAGGCACACCTGCATCACAACCATATCAACCTGCTTCCAAACACATCGGGAGTAAGAAATGCCGAAGAAGCAATTTTTGCCGCTCAACTTGCCAGGGAGGCGCTGCATACCAATTGGTTAAAACTCGAAATTCATCCGGACCCAAAATACCTGATGCCCGACCCTATTGAAACATTGAAGGCAGCCGAAAGATTGGTAAAGGATGGATTTATTGTTCTGCCCTATATTCATGCCGACCCTGTATTATGTAAGCGGCTGGAGGACGTCGGCGTTGCCGCAGTAATGCCCCTTGGTGCACCAATAGGCAGCAATATGGGACTTAAAACTTTAGAGTTCCTGCAGATCATAATTGAGCAAAGCAATGTACCCGTCATAGTTGATGCAGGTATTGGTGCGCCTAGCCATGCAGCAGCCGCTATGGAAATCGGCGCTTCAGCGGTATTGGTCAATACAGCTATTGCTGTTGCCGGCAACCCTGTAATGATAGCAAAAGCATTCAAAATGGCAGTGGAAGCAGGCCGCCTGGCATATAATGCCAGGCTGGGGTCAGTTAAAACTTATGCTGAAGCCAGTAGCCCGCTAACGGATTTTTTAAATTAGTACCCTGTCCCTGAAGGGAACCCGGCATTTAGCATTGGGAAAGCTTTTGGGTTAAGAAAATACTTCAGCAAAATTATTTTTAAAATAAGTAAAAACTGGTAAAAAAATTGAATGATTAAAATTGTTCGCTGGTTGATAATATCGAAAACGCTAAATGCATGGTTCCCTTTAGGGTTCAGGGTTTGGCTGATAACATTTATAACGCTTAATTAATGGTTCCCTTTAGGGTTCAGGGTATTAATTTATGTTCAAAGACGAATTTAATAAGTATAACTGGGATGAAGTTCAATCTTCCATTTACGCAAAAACTGCGGCTGATGTAGAGCGGGCTATAAATAAAACCAGACGGGATATTGAAGATTTCAAAGCGCTTATCTCCCCTGCCGCAGCTCCTTATCTGGAGCAAATGGCTCAGCTTAGCCATCGCATCACACAAAAGCGATTCGGAAAAACAATTCAGTTATACGCCCCACTCTACTTATCCAATGAATGCCAGAACATCTGCAACTATTGCGGGTTCTCTTTCGACAACAAGTTAAAAAGACGCACATTGACTCCTGTGGAAATTATGCAGGAAGCTATGTACCTTAAAGAGCAGGGGTTTGAGCATGTCTTACTAGTAACAGGCGAAGCAAATAAAACAGTAGGTATAGATTACCTGCAAAATTCGATCCGTTTACTCCGGCCCCATTTCGCCAACATATCCATTGAAGTTCAGCCGCTTGATGAGGACGAGTACAAACTGCTTGCCGACGAGGGCCTTTATGCCGTGCTGGTATACCAGGAAACCTATCATAAAGAGAATTACAAATTGTACCACCTGAAAGGCAAAAAATCAAATTTTGATTATCGCCTTGATACGCCTGACAGGTTGGGCAATGCCGGTATGCATAAGATTGGCCTGGGTGTTTTGATAGGCCTTGAAGATTGGCGTGCCGACAATTTTTTCACCGCCCTTCATGTCAACTACCTGGAAAGAAATTTCTGGCAAACAAAATACAGCATCTCCTTCCCGCGCCTCAGGCCTGCCACAGGACTTATAGAACCCAAAGTGGTTATCAGCGATAAGGAGTTAGTACAACTTATTTGCGCATGGCGTATATTTAATGAGGAGATTGAACTGTCTATATCCACGCGCGAAAATGAGCTGTTCAGAAACCATATTATTAAACTGGGTGCTACAACAGTTAGCGCCGGGTCTAAAACAAATCCCGGAGGTTATGCCGTTGAGCCCGAATCACTGGAGCAATTTGAAATAGACGACAGCCGCTCTGTAAATGAAGTGAAGCTGATGATTGAAGGTGCAGGTTACAAAGCAGTCTGGAAAGATTGGGAAAATTTTACAAAGGCTGTATAAAAATACTAAAAATATAAAATGGGCCGTTTTTAGATTGAGAATTCAAACAATATACAAAGTAAACGAGAGATTGTGATTAGAAGTTCCGTAGCATCCTTGCTTATACTGGTTTGTTTCACATGTTCATGCCGGATTCTTCCTTTCAAGTTAAGAAGAATGAGTAAGCATCATGCAATCAAATTGGCAGAGCACTTTGTTAGAAACAATGGGTATACCAATGAACCAATTGACACTTCAAAACACAAATTGTCTTTTGAACTGAATGATCAAATACTTATTTATTCATCCGCAGGAGATCATGTTTTAGAAACAATACTCAAAAAGAGATATAATTCACTCTCACCAAAAGCCTCTTTTATTTATCATGATAAAAAGGAGAAGGATTGGGTTGTAGGTTTTATTTCCTGCGGGATGCAAACAAAATGCATGGACACCACCCATAATCAATCTGAAATTGTAGGGCGTGCTATAATAGTAAATGAAGACTTTCGATATTCAAAAATGATGCATCTACGGCCAGATTTTTCTGTTTTTAAAAAAATAAAACATTAAACATATTCATAATTTTATAAGCAGATAAAAAATTGGAAAAAAGTTTTTATAGTCATAATTTTGGTATCATTTTTGGTACTATAAATTTATGACTTCCAAAGAAATCCTGAAAATATTACATAAAGATGGATGGCAACAAATAGCCCAGAAGGGAAGTCATATTCAATTGAAACACCCGGTAAAAACAGGAAAGGTTACAGTCTCAATTCACAATGGAGACATGGCATTGAATACACTAAAATCAATTTTAAAACAAGCTCAAATTGAATTATGAAAAAGAAGTTTGAAGTAGTAATTGAAAAAGCAGAAGATAACCAGCTTTGGGGTCGAATCAATTATGGAGAAGACCTGCTAACCACAAACGCAGCCACTATTGATGGTATAATCGAAAACTTCCGGGAGCAGTTTGAAGCATTCTACGAGCTTAAAACCGCAAAAAATAATTTTGAAATAAAATATGACCTTGAGGCTTTTTTCGACCAATATAATGTCCTTAATATTTCAGAAATAGGCAAAATGGCAAACATAAGCCCGACGGTCATGAGACACTACAAGGCTGGAATCAAACATCCTTCCAAAACCCAGGTATTAAATATCGAACAAACTATCCACGCTTTGGCAAAACAGCTTGAGCGCATAAAAATCGCCTGACAATAAATGCTCTCCCCACAGGAAATATCACGCTACGCAAAGCAAATTATTCTTCCGGAAATCAAAACCGAAGGACAGGAAAAACTACGTGATGCCAAAGTGTTGGTTATTGGCGCAGGTGGTTTGGGATGCCCCGTGCTTCTTTATCTCGCTGCCGCAGGTATCGGTACACTGGGTATTGTGGACGGCGACCAGGTAGATATCTCAAACCTGCAACGGCAAATATTATATACAGACAAAGAGATTGGCCAAAGCAAAGTGCAGGTAGCAGCGGCAAAATTAACCGCCCAAAATCCACACCTCCATATTATAACCTACCCTGTTTTCCTGAATGCTTCCAATGCATTGGAAATTATCCGAGGCTTTGATATAGTTGTAGACGGCTCCGATAACTTTGCCACACGCTACCTGGTAAACGATGCCTGCGTTATACTTAATAAACCAATGGTATCTGGAGCTATTTATAAATTCGAAGGGCAGGTTTCCGTTTTCAACTACAAGGGAGGCCCAACCTATCGATGCATTTTCCCCGAGCCGCCTGGCATAGGCGAATCACCTAATTGCGCCGATATCGGCGTCCTGGCTACCCTACCGGGCATTATAGGAACTATTCAGGCCAATGAAGTTATAAAGATCATAAGCGGTATTGGAGAAGTGTTATCAGGCAAGTTGCTGGTCATCGACACTTTGTCCATGAACACCCATTCATTCCAGTTCAAATTGAATGAAGCCAATAAAAAAATCACAGTTTTGCAGGATATGACTCAGCAATGCGGCATAGAAATTGGCAGGATAAATTACCAAGAGCTAAAACAAATGATGATTGATTTACCCGGTCTTCAGCTTGTAGACGTTCGTGAAACTGAAGAACATTTCATTACTAATATCGGAGGCATCAACATTCCCTTATCCGGTTTCGCAAGTAGTATTGGCCAACTGGATCCGGAAAATATTGTTGTTCTGTATTGTGCATCTGGGGTCAGAAGCAATAAAGCAGCCACATTATTATTACAGGCTGGCTTCACCAGGGTATTTAACCTGAGCCAAGGAATTAATGCCCTTACCATCTATTGACCTTTTCCTTAATTTCCATAAATCGCGCTGCAGGCTGCCCGCTTTTCCATATGCTTCCTAACAACGCACCTCCATCAAATCCATTTTGGAATAGTATCTTTAATTCCTCCGCGCCTACCCCACCCAACCCTATTATTTCAGGGCAATACCCCTTGCTTCTATTAAGTTCTTCCTTGGTTGCATTTGCCCTATCCAGTGCAATGCCTGCTTTATAACCTGTTTTAGAAATGCTGTCAAAGACCGGGCTAATGAATACATATCTGAATGGAATCACATTTTCCATTATTTCCTGCCATGAATGAAATGAGGTGGAAATAACTGAAGGTGAAACATGTTTTAGTTGCAGCCAAATATCAGTGTCTTTTCTGGCTGCTTCATTTAAATGGATACCATTTAGCCCAAGTTCCCCAAAAAGATGGTAAAATCCATGTATTACCATTCTGCTCCTGTATTGGGCTTTTATAGCAGCTATATATTTCCTGTACTCCTGTTCCGAATAGGAAGGTTTCCTTAAATGTAACAACTCCAAACCGGCAGCAAACATTGCATTTACCGCTTCAATTTCACCTTCTGCATTTTGTTCTGGAGTAATAACCAACATTTTCATTGTTACCTGAATTATAAACAATGATACAACATTATAATTATTTACGGAATTGCGTAAATTTGCATTCATTATGCCCTCGCAATCATTCGATATCGTAAAAATTTGCCCAAAATGCAACACCTCATTTGTTTGCAATACAAAAAAATGTTGGTGTCAGGAATTACCTCAGATTATTCCTGTGAACCATAATGAAGAATGCCTATGCCCGCAATGCCTGATTGACCTGATCGTTGAAAAGTTAGAACCTAAATCAAAAACAGAATAATCAGGCTTAAATTGTTCGGTCATGCTGAACTATGTAACGCCCACCAGATATTTCCCTATTGTACTGGTAATATAATAAGCAAAAAGGGCTGCCAACATAGTTAGCAGCCCTTTCAAACTCAATACCTATAAATTAATGTGGCTGAGTAGCCGCTTGTTTTGGATCACCATGCGATATTATAGCCGGATCATCTTTACTGTGTCGGCTTTTTACTGTGCCGATTTTCAAATCATCAGATTTACCGTATTCCTTAGGTGCCATATAAAGCCCCTTATTGAATGTTTCTTTTTCCTGTTCCGGAACAACACGGTGTGCATCTGCCCACGCATCATGCCTGACACCCGTAACCTGCCAGCTAACTTTTACATTTGGCTTATCAGTGGTAATTTCAAACTGGTTGCTGCTGATTTCTTTCGATACATAAACCTGCGCCGGCTGCCCGATGACTGTCATCTGGTAACGAAAGTCCATGTTTAACGCTTCAAAATAATCAGGCAAAGTAACAGTTGCCTTCCCTGATGCATCTGTAGTAACGTTACCGTTATAGATGTTCATCATATCCGGGCTTTCCACGAAGCTGTGAGAGAGATATTTATTTTCCGGATCAAGTGGATGGTCTATTTTAAAAGTACCGCTGAGTTTGCTTATAGCTCCATTCACATGCATTGCCCCATCCGAATAAACTGCATAGTTGCTTGTTCCGCCGGTTGCTGTTCCATAAACACCATACACATGTGGCGCCGTACCGGTATAATTTGATCCGAATCCGGCTACACCTACCGAATAATTACCCGAATAATAAGTATCCCCTTCAGCGCCAAAACAATTACCTCCTGAAGTCGAAGAAGCCTCACCTAAGCCATATAGCCCTTCATAATTTCCCGCACCTTCAACACCTATACCATTAACGTCACTTATACTTCTTATCATAGTAGATAATATACCGGTCCTCTTAGTATCTCCCGGGCTGGTATACTCGATTCTTTCAACCCCATATCCACCGGTGCCGGGGGTACTGCTCTGGTTAATGTAGAGAGCTGTCGTATCGGATGTAGTCTTAATGGCAACTAGGCCATGATTAGAGATACCGTTATTTATGCCTATCCGGTTTCCTGCTGCCGGATTTTGATAAATTATGGAATTGCCTATTGCAGTGGCGCTGGTAAACACCGGAACATAATTGGCAGTTCCTGTCCCCGAAACGCCGCTGTTGGCGGGTGTCCACGAACTTGTACCGGCGTTCCAGGTCAATGACTGCCCGTCCGTTGGCGCTGTTGCGCTGATATTATTGCCAAGTATTTTTGTCACCGTCGCAGCGTTGTTTGTTCCGGTCACATCTCCTCCCATACCCACTGTATTGGCATATACAGCATACGGTACACTGAGCAATTGACTTGTACCGGCTGAAGTGTATGCAGTACCTCCGGCCGGGTCTATTTCTACTTCCAGAAATTTTGCGCCTGTTCCCCAGTTTATACTACCGAAAGTTCCTGCCGTTACTGTACCGCTGCCTATGGATGTAGTATACAACCCAAAGCTATTGGTAGTTGCCGTTTGTGTTTCCTGATAGGCTATAGATCCACCAGCCGTTAAATCATGGATGGTTAGCCTCATGCCGATTAGTGTGCCGCTCAATGGTGCACCGGAAGTACTCCGGGCTATACCCTGGTAGTTAAATGCCGATGGGGCCTGAGCATCTGCTTCTATCACCGTAAAAAGACAAAACGCGAAAACTACTAAAATATTTTTCATAATATACTATTTTACATGCTTGATATTTAATTATACAGGCTAAATAGGGCTGCCAAATTATCAGGCAGCCCTTTGATTATAATATGCATACTTCTTAATGCGGCTGAGTTGCTGTCTGTCTCGGATCACCATGCGACATAATAGCAGGGTCATCTTTGCTGTGCTTATGTTCGGGAGTCCCGATTTCCTTATCAGCAGATGCTCCGAATAATTCAGGATGCATATACATGCCCTTATCTGCTGCTGCTTTATCCTGCTCCGGTACTACACGGTGTGCATCGGCCCAGGCATCGTGCCTTACACCTGTTACCTGCCAGCTTACTTCTACATTCGGAACACTGGTTTTTATAGAAAAAGTATTGCCGCTTACCTTCTTGCTGATAATAGCCTGTGCAAACGTTCCGATAACGGTGAGCTGATAACGGAAATCTTTATTCAGGGCTTCAAAATAATCGGGCAGCGTAACTACAGCATCTCCGCTTGCGTCTGTGGTAACATTGCCGTTATAAATGTTCATCATATCTGGGCTTTCTACAAAACTATGGCTCAGATATTTATTAGCCGGGTCAAGGGGGTGGTCAATTTTAAAAGTTCCGCTTGATTTACTTATGGCACCATTTACATGCATATTCCCATTAGAATACATAGCGTAGCTGGTGGCAGCTACGCCGCCAACATTTTGTCCATAAACGCCATAACAATGGGTTGGCGTTCCACTCCAGTTGCTTCCGTAGCCCCAAACACCAACCGAATAATTGCCGTCATAATAGGAATCTCCTTCAACACCCATCACAGTGCCTCCTGTAGTCGAAGATGCCTCCACTATTCCATATACACCCTGGTAATTTCCGGCACCCTCAATTCCTATACCATTTACATCGGCCACAGATTTAATCATGGTTGCCAATATTCCTGTCCTGGTATTGTCATTTGGTCCGGAATATTCCATTCTTTCAACACCATACCCGCCACCGGCACTACCAGTCCCGGTTGTAGCTGATGGTGATGAGTTCAGGTTGATATACAGCGCTTCTGTATCAGAAGTAGCCCTTATTGCCACTGTACCATGATTTGTTGTTCCATAATTGATACCAACCCGATTATTAGCGGCAGGATTTTCATAAATTACAGAGTTGCCGATTGTAGTAGCGCTGGTAAACATCGGTATATAGTTTGTAGTACCGGCTACACCTGTTGTGATGGCAGTATTAGCGGCAGAGGTTATGCGGCCAAGTGCATCTACTGTTATCGTTGGTACATTTGTAGTTGTGCCATAGGTGCCTGCTGTTACACCCGAATTTGCCAATCCTATTGTACCGGTTGTTGTTATCGGGCCACCGGTTAATGGTGCTGTAGTATTGATTGTGGTTACTGTTCCTCCCGATGGAGTTGTTGGTGTCCAGGTACTTGTACCCGTGTTCCAGGTCAGTTCCTGGCCTGCTGCAGGCGCTGCGGCGCTTATGCTCCTTCCCTGCATCTTTACAACGGTATTGGCGCTGTTGGTACCGGTTACATCACCAGTCATAGGTAGTGTTATCGTAGTATTGGTTGCACTGATTACCCGGCCCTTGGCATCAACTGAAATAGTTGGTGTCTGGGTTGTAGTACCATAGCTACCTGCCGTTACACCCGAAGTGTTTAATGTAGGGTTAGGATAGGTTCCGGTAAGGTCGCCTCCTGCTGCTCCGCTTGGAGCAACACCTGAAATAGGAGTATTGGAGGCCGATGTTATCCTTCCTTTTGCATCTACAGTTATTGTGGATGTTGATGTAGCTGTACCATAAGTTCCTGCTGTTACACCAGAAGTTACCAATGTAGGGTTAGGGTAAGTTCCGGTAAGGTCGCCTCCTGCTGCACCTCCGGGTGTTGTTCCGGAAATGGTTGTATTAAATGCACCTGTAACCCTGCCCCAACTGTCAACCGACAGAGTTGGCACCTGGGTAGCTGTACCATAAGAACCGGGAGATACACCTGAAGTGGTCATACTGATTGTTCCTGAAGAGGTAATCGGCCCGCCGGAAAGTGGAGCCGCAGTATTGATACTGGTTACTGTACCGCTGCCACCTGCCAGGATACCTGTATTAGTCACACTGGTTACCCTGCCATAAGCATCGGTTGTTATAACCGGCACCTGGGTAGCTGATCCATAAGTACCTGCTGTACCTGCTGTGGCCAAACCTATTGTACCTGTAGTAGTTATTGGTCCTCCTGTCAACTGACCTGCCACTGTAGCAATGTTAGTAACAGAACCTGCTCCTGCCGGGCCTGTCGGCCCGGTCGGGCCTGTTGGGCCTGTTGGACCTGTAGGACCAGTTGGGCCGGCAGGTCCCGTTAACCCTGTCGGGCCGGTTAAGCCGGTTGGCCCGGTCAAGCCCGTTGGGCCGGTTAAACCTGTCGGGCCGGTTGGGCCAGTCGGGCCGGTTGGACCAGCAGGGCCTGTGGCTCCTGTAGCGCCGGTAGCGCCAGTTGGGCCCGTCGGACCAGCAGGTCCTGTCGGTCCGGCTGGTCCAGTTGGACCAGTAACTCCTGTGTCTCCTCTAGGCCCTTGAGGACCTATCGGGCCTGCTGTACCTGATGCCGCATACAAGGCATATGGCACACTCAGCAATTGGCTGTTGCCTGCTACTGTATAGCTTGTGCCTCCTGCCGGATCTATTTCAACCTGCAGATATTTATTGTTTGTACCCCAGTTGATGGCACTGAACGATCCTATTACAGTTGTACCATTACCTATGGCAACATTGTATAACCCAAATGCATTCGTTGTTGGAACTTGTGTTTCCTGATAGATAACGGTACCATTGGATACCGAATCAATCAAAGTGAGACGTAACCCGATTGCAGTTGCGGCCAATGGCGTACCGGAAGTACTCCTGGCTACGCCTTGATAGTTAAAAGCCTTTGGTGCCTGCGCCATGGCTGTTATGCCTGCAATTATGCATATGGATATCGAAAGTAATATCTTCTTCATATTCTTATGTTTGAATAGTTATTTGATTTTTTGAATCTTATAAGTAGTTACTTCCGGTTTTACCGAACCTGAATGAATTGTTACCTCCAGAAAATAAGATGCGCAGGCATAATTGGTCAGATCAATCTGCTCATTGTTCGCACCTTGCCTTACTGCCATTTCATGGCTCAGTACAACCTTACCCGTCAGATCCAATAATCTGTAAGCAAGAGTACCCGGCCCTGCAGATGTATACTGCAGGTTGACTAACGATGAAGCAGGATTTGGAAATACCTGAAAATGACTAAGCAATGGCGTAGTGTTAGGTACACTCGTCTTGTCCTCAGTAGGCTGCAGCAATCCCTGGGTTATGATAACATTGGAAGCAGTAAATGTGCTGACCATTGTCATTTCACCAACAGACCAATCAAATTCATTACTACCAATTATCGCACTTCCACCGGCTGCATTCAGCGTACTGGGGCCAATACTTTGAGCATGCAAACCAAATGTTGCTGCCATTGCAAGAGGAATTAATAAAATTGTTTTTTTCATAAGGAATCTTGTTTAATTAACTGTACAAAAATAAAAGTGATTACGCTCAAAAAATTACGTTCAATAACCTTATTAATACCGTTGATCAACGGTATTTAATTTTAAAATTCATAAATAAGTACCCTATTCAACACCATTCCTGATTTAGCATTATTGCACTCCACAATTTTCAAAAAATATAGTGTTTCTAATGCTGATTAATTTAATACACTCAACAATTTAAATGTAAGATATTCTAACGAACCATTAAATTTAGAAGTTTATTTTCACATCTTATTATTATATTTTGTATTTTATTATCGACATATTAATAAATTATTGCACTTTTTAAGGTGTTTAATAAATGTAAATTGACTTTTATCCTAACAATGCACTCTGTTCAGCTTCAGCAACAAATACTATACCTTTTTATCCCATTTTCTTTTTTTTGCTGTTAGATCAAATAATTATAGCAACCCAAAAATGAACTCAACATACTTTTCAAAAAAAACCTGAGAACCACGATAAATAACAACAAAATAATAAGTTATTTTTTCTTATTGCCTACTGCCATATCCGGATTAGTAAGAGCCTCTTGAATTAATTCATCGAATTCACGTTATTTTGGTCTGCCATCCACTAATTGACATTAAAATATATTATCCATTTTATTTGGAAATACGAATTCTATACTTTACATTTGTGCCAAAATTCATCCATAAATATCAAACAATCATATCATGAAATAGCAAATACAAAAATACAAACCATTGCACATAAAATTGCACACTTATCACCAAAATGCGCAATTTTCATGAGTCAATCGATTGATTTACAATGACAAACTGTGCAATAAAATATTTTTTGCACAGTGTGCAATTCCTCATACTTCACCTCGTTCGCATTTGTAATGCGAATGCTGCTTTCGGCTCAATATTTTCCGACAATAATTTTGGAGCTGAAAGAATATCCTCCAGTAAAGCCCCTTTCGGAGGGGTTTGGATTTGCACACTTATCGCCAAAATGCGCAATTTTTATGAGTTAATCGATTGATTTACAATAAAAAACTGTGCAATAAAATATTTTTTGCACAGTGTGCAATTCCACATACTTCACCTCGTTCGCATTTGTAATGCGAATGCTGCTTTCGGCTCAATATTTTCCGACAATAATTTTGGAGCTGAAAGAATATCCTCCAGTAAAGCCCCTTTAGGAGGGATTTGGATTTGCACACTTATCGCCAAAATGCGCAATTTTTATGAGTTAATCGATTGATTTACAATAAAAAACTGTGCAATAAAATATTTTTTGCACAGTGTGCAATTCTATAGACATTCAAAAAACATTTTAACTGCCATATTAACGTGCGTTCGATGAATTATGACCGTTCCACGCCGTCCGTTTTTCGCAGTGCGGCGTGGAACGGCGCTGAATTTCCGGAATTGAATCCAACAAAAACCCCATCTTTACAATAATAAGGAACGTTGATGAAATAAGTTCCACCATATTGCGAAGTTATATTTCTTTAAAAATGAAAATGAACGAGGTAATAGAACGAGTAAGATGGCGGAAGTTATTTTCTTCGTTCCTTAAGTATTATGGGGAGCTTTTACAGCTTTATTTAATTCGCCGAACTCTTACGTTAACTTACAAACAATGAAAGCATTCACTACCATTATTTTCCTGCTTATTTCCAATAGCTTTATGACACTGGCTTGGTATGGCCATCTTAAATTCAAAGACATGAGCTGGGGTAAAAATCTCGGCCTTTTGTCTGTAATACTCATCAGTTGGGGCCTCGCTTTTTTCGAATACCTGTTTCAGGTTCCTGCCAACAGAATTGGCTTCAAAGAAAATGGCGGACCTTTCAATATCGTTCAGCTCAAAACTATTCAGGAAGCCATTACGCTCATCATCTTTATGCTGTTCTCCTTTATTGTTTTCAAACAGCGTTTCGAATGGAACCACCTTGTCGGTTTTTGCCTGATCATTTTGGCAGTGTTTGTAATTTTCAAGAAGTGGTAACAATAATCTGATCCTTTACATATATCCCAAAAAATCGCAAACTTTATCTGAATACAGAAACAGGTTAAAATCCGGGTAAACAAGTACAATTAATTAAGGAACGTTGATGAAATAAGTTCCACCATATTGCGAAGTTATATTCCTTTTATTAACTGCCATAGCTTTAGCGAAGGCATGTTTTATGAGGCCTGCCCGCAAGGGCACGAGCGCAGCTCTATCTG
>CAIUZK010000228.1 GCA_903903635.1 uncultured Bacteroidota bacterium | reverse complement strand
TGTTATTAGAGCCTATAATAAAGCAGGACTTATAGGTCAAGAACTTGTCAACATTGCGGATAAAATGGATGAAGCGGATGCACTATATCCGATAGAGCTTCATCCTACTATTGAAAAAAGAGTAGTTTATGCAAATCAAAAAGTTACCCTAGGGATTGAAGGGGCGCGAATTGAAATTGGGGATAGCACCTTAACAGAGGATAAGGAAATATCTATATCTGAATTGCGAACAGTAGATTTTGCTCCTCAAGGATTTGACATTACGAATGTGACCAAAAAGGGAGTTGCTTATCGATTGTTACCTGATGGGACTACATTTAATAAGCCAATACAGATTACTTTGACGTATGACCCACAATTAATTCCTTTTGGATACACCGCGAAGGATATAAAAACGTATTATTTTGACACCAAAACAAAGACATGGCAAAGTGTAACAGTTATTAATGTGGATGAAAAAAATTCGACTATAACTGCCTTAACCACCCATTTTACGGATTATATCAATGGCGTGATTCAGGTGCCTGAAAGTCCTGAAACCAATGCCTATACACCTACATCAATGAGTGGTATTAAAATAGCGAATCCAGGAGAAAAAATAAATTTAATCGCCCCTCCAACGGCAAATCAGCAAGGAGATGCGAATTTATCCTACCCTATTGAAATACCAACAGGGAGAAAAGGAATGCAGCCAAATTTGAGTGTAAACTATAATAGTTCGAATTCAAATGGATGGATGGGACATGGATGGAACCTCGCCACACCCTCTATAGAGTTAGATACTCGATGGGGAAGTCCAACATTTGATAGTGCGACGGAAACCGAAATTTACACGCTTTCGGGAGAGCAATTACTATTAAAAAGTGGATCTAGTTTTTATCTAGCTAATAAAAATAATCCCATTGCTAGAGTAGCCGATGCGTTCTTTTATGAACGTGTTGAAGGAGGGTTTACTACGATACAACGAATGGGGAATTCAACTTCCACCTATTATTGGGTGATTACGGACAAATCCGGAACTGTGTATACTTATGGAACTTTAGATGCCACCTTGACGAATGCTACAGGAGATGTGGTGCGATGGATGCTTAAAAAAGAACAAGATATAAATGGCAATTATGTAGAGTATTTTTATACTCCTAAATCATTTACTGATGGTACGACTTCAGGAGGAAAACAATTGTATTTACAGCGAATTGAATATACAAAACACTCAAGCTTAGCAGCGCCCTATAGTGTCGTATTTAATACTACAACCTCAGTTCCCTCGATCAACGGAACATTTGTAAGACAAGATAAAAGTATTAATGCCCGATTGGGTTTCAAAGAAATTACAGATGATGTGTTAGAAAGTATAGAGGTAAAATATGGAAATACATTGGTAAGAAAATATATGTTTTTATACCAACAAGGCGTTTTTAAAAAGACGTTACTTCAAAAAATACAGCAATATGATGGGGCAGGGATATTATTTAATGAGCATGTATTAGAGTATTATGATGATACCAATAATGGACAGCAAATTTTTGGGGAGGAAGTGAGTGTATCAGGATTATCCAATGACGGAGGAGATTTACAATCATTAGTATCCACGACATTA
>CAIUZK010000227.1 GCA_903903635.1 uncultured Bacteroidota bacterium | reverse complement strand
CAAATTCCATCAAGCCATAACCACCTTCTTTCAGACAACGATAAATCAAAAATATAAAGACGATATTAAAAGTCTGCTTAGCCTAAAGTTCCAGTTCTTTGATACACAAAATGCACTAAACTATGCCGCTTGAAGTATAACTCTGCAAGAATATTTCCTTTAACCAATACTGAACCACCGATGACAAAACTATCCGTTCCGGAAATACCCAAAAAATAGAGTTTATTATCTGCGGTAACAACTATACTGGTAGCATAGTCGCCATGGGTTGCCTCACGTCCGAAATCTTTAGCCCAGATCACGTTACCGGAAGAGTTATATTTTGCTATAAAGATGTCTTTTTTCAGTAAATGGGTACCAATCGTTAAGGTTGAATCTGAGAAGGAACCTGTAATGTAAATATTGCCTTCGGGATCTAGAGCCATGTAACCACTGTAAAACCAGTTATCGCCAACACTCTTTATCCAGATAATATTTCCGTTAGCATCATATTTTATTAAATAATAGCCAATTACACTTGGCGTATTACTTTGGGTAACTACATGTGACCCGAACCAAACGCTATCCTGCTCAAAAAAACCATAAACATACAGATTACCAGATTGGTCGGCTACGATATCAATGGGCCAGGTATTGCCAATCGCGGCAGCGGCCCATTTTAAATTTCCTGCATCATCGTATTTTGCAATTGAAGTAGACCCATCTTTAAAAGCCATACTCCCAAAACAAATTGAATCGCTTTGATTATTGCCGGCAATAAAAACATTCCCGGCCAGGTCGGTTGCGACCATTACCCCTTCGGCATTGTTGCTGCTACAGTTTGTTGCCCGGGCCCATTGCCAGGATTGGGCATAAGTATGCGAGGTTAACGTGAAGCAGTACAATGCGAAAAGTAAAATTAGGCTTTTCATGAATATTTATTTAGCTGAAATGAATACTTTGGAAAATAAAAATGTTTCCTTTTACTAACTATGCAAAGTTGCAGAAATACCCTTTCCGAAAATAGGTATAAATACCTATTTTACAACTTCACAAACTTTTCAGTATGTGTTCCAGTTATTCCGCTTAGTGTCAGGTAATATACCCCAACAGGTAAATGTGCAATATCAACTGTACTGGTTGTTTCTTTTATCTGGTTTTGAATCAGGTTGCGACCAAAAATATCATAGATGGTGTAAGTAGAAAAAGCATCTTTATCAGCTTTAATAATCAATTCAGAAATTGCTGGGTTAGGATAAATCTGAACAGGAACACTTTTTGAAATTACTGGAGTATAAGCATTAGCGCAATTTTTGACCACATCCACATAATTGGTCATTACTACAGGATTATCATCAAAGAAAATACCTGCATGGTTCCATATCTTGGAACCATCAGTTATTCCGGCAATGGTGTTTATATTGAAAATGACAAGACCTGTACAATTATTATGATGACTGCTGTCTAAAAGGTTAATACCAGGGAAATTAAACTTGATGATGTTTTCATGCGCCATATCGCTCATTTGAGAAACCAACATCTGCCCTGATGCAGAAACTAATTTTATGGTTTTAGGGTCAAGCAGGCTGGATAGTGTATCCATTACATAAATATTATGAGCGGTATCATTACCAGTATTCTCAAAATCAATAGTGTACTGCAATTGGGTGGGCGCTGTGCCTGATGGAATACAACTTGAAGGCTGTACAGACATATAATTGGGGTCAAACCCTGCCTTGACTGTATCAATTCTTATGCAGGTATTATCTGCTGGATTCATATCGCCAATAACAGGATCAATGGTGAAATTGTCCATTATTGTATCCCCTGGTGTATAATATCCCCCTGAAGTAGTTCCTTCAACATAAAAATGATTAGGAAAAGACATATCCGATGATAGCCATCCGATATTCCAGGTAATTGTGTTACCTGAAACTGAAGTAGGAAGCGGATAAGCAGATGAATACCCAAACTTTGGGCTTATTTGCATGGTTAGCACAGCCGTTTCAGGATAACAATAGGTATTATCAACAATTATATCACCTCTCATCATATGCCGACCAACTATAAATGAAGTAAACAGCTGGAGATCAAAATTACTTCCTGATGTACAGTTAAGAGCAAAATATTTTACAGGATAGCTGCCACTTGCCTCCAACGTGTCTTTTATTCCTCCTATAGATGGGCAGGTGACAGCAAAATGACCGGATATCGGGATCGCTTTAAAAGTGTAAATATCTCCCGGATTCCCATATGCATAATAATTTAGTCCACATGTTGCAGAAACAGTATCTAAAATAGTTCCATTGCTATCAACTTCTGTCTGAATGGGATTATAATTAAAATTTTCCCCGCTATCTTTTATACAATTGCTATTACCATCAAAAAAGTAGGCCAAAGGAAATGGCCGGCAAAAAACATAATTGTAAATATAGTTGATGCTGTCAACCGGACTTGCACCTAAATATAATATATTCCTTACACTATATGCGCCTGTAGAATAATAAACATGGGTACATGTATCGATGCCACCGGTGATTCCGGGAACAATTGCACCCGAATCAATGGTCCCATCGCCAAAATAAGTTTTCACACCCTGTCCTGATGTATAAGTTGTGGTAGAAAATATTGATCCGGGGCCACTGCATAAATCAGTATTGAAGACACTGAAATTACCGCTTGATGATACAATAGTACTGCCACTTAGAACAGGCAATGAAAACTCCTTAACTTTAGTACTGCATACAGAAAAAATCATATTTTTCCGCACTGCATCTACATACATGTTATTAGCCATTCCAATCTCAAGGGAATAAGACAGCGCCGGAATACTATCATTTGTCCATATGTATGATCCTCCTCCGGCTATAGTATTGATCAATCCATTAGTCTTATTAACCATAAAAATCCGACCTCTCGTTTGTTCTGAAATATATAAATTACCAGAAGGATCAAGTACACAAGCAGATATATTTGGTAAACTTTCAGTGGTGGCAGCCACACCATCGACTGTTGCTGTTCCTCCACCCGCAACTGTATTAATAATACCAGTAGCAGCATTCACCATTCTAACCTTGGTAGCATCATTTGTTACAATATAAAGATTACCAAAAGCATCAATTGAAAGGCTTTTTGGGATACCTGTAAGGGTGGCATTTGTGGCTGGGCCGCCATCTCCGGTTTCTCCACTGCTTCCATTTCCAGCAACGGTTGATATCAGTCCTGTAACAGCATCTATTTTTCTTATTTTATTAGTGCTGCCGGTATAAATATTTCCTGATGCATCAAGTACCACTACCTGGGGGTTAATACTTGCAGAGGTAGCAGGTATGCCATCGGCAGTTGAGGAACCGCCTCCTGCAATTGTTGTTATTACACTTGTAGTACTGTTTACTTTCCTGATCCGGTTATTACCGAAGTCGGCTATGTATAGATTATTTGAACCATCAATTCATATGCCCATCGGGCTGTTCAGACGTGCATTTGTTGCAGGGCCTCCGTCTCCTGAAAAGCCGCCTCCCCCACCACCTGCATTTTTCCCAGCAACAGTATATATAAGGCCAGTGGATTTTTCAATTTTCCTTACAACATCATATCCGTCCCTGTCGGATAAATACAGATTATCCGAAGCATCAGAAGTAATACCATAAGGACAAATCATATTACCTGCAGTTGTAGCTGGGACTCCATCTATAGAGCCGCCGGCACTGCCACCCTCAACAGTAAATATTAAGCCACCTACTTGTGCATTTACTGAATTGCTGCGCAAGACAGCCATTACTATAATCCCGGTTGTAAAAACAATTTTTCTCATAAATCAGATTTTATATAATGATTTAACTACGCAACTTTCTACTACGTAACCGGGTATGTTGCATACCGATTAGTATGGGATTTCATATTTCAAATATACGCAGTGAATATCCACTGCAAAGTAGCATAATAACCTTAAGTGAAAATAGGTATTTATACCTATTTTTTGATTACTATCTTCGCTAACTTGTATCACTTTATTATGCGGTTTCTTTTATTAATTATCTTGGTTTTGTCTCTTAATTTTTTTGCCTGGGCGCAGAATGGATCGGCTATTAAATCCGTAACTGATACTGCTACAATCAATAACTTGTTCCATAAAGCTGATAAAATACTTAATCCGGACAGCGCGATAGTCTTATTCGATAATGTGATACAACAGAGCATAAAAGCAAACTACGGAGAAGGTGTATTTAAGGGCCTGATGACAAAAGGGATAAAGTATTTTGAAAAGGAAAATTACGTTCGATACCGCAATATTACTATGGAAGCATTGCCCTGGGCAGCCCGGAGCGCCAGGAAAGATGCTACGGCATGGTGTTATAACAATATAGGTGAATCTTATTTTGATGAGGGGGATTATATCCGGGCTTCGGAGTATTACTATACTGCGCTGCGGGAGCAGAGAAAGGCCATGGGTGATGCGCCCACACATAATGCTGCCAACATCTATAACAGCCTGGGCTTGGTGAACATGCGGCTGAACCAAACAGAAAAAGCTATAGGCTATTTCAGCATGGCGCAGGAAATTTCGGAGCGTGGAAAATTATATTTCCAGCTTGCTGAAGCTTATCAGAATAAGGGCGGGTATTATATTGCTCTGCACCAAACTGACAGCGCCAGAAAATACTTGGCTGAGGTGGTGGACATAGGGAAGAGGATAGGTAAGCCAGACCTTGTAGCCAATGGAAACTGCGACCTGGGAAAAGCCTTTATAGATGCAGGCGCTTATGAGGAAGCGGTGAAGTACCTGCAAACTGCGATAGCGATAGCCCGTAGCAAATTTCCATATATAGTGGTTGATGCATCTTATTCGCTGGGAGATGCATGGTACCACCTGCACCGGTACAAAGAGGCGGAAACAATACTGGAGAATGCGCTGCATGAAGTGATGGCGCATAACTACAAAGATTATTACCTGAAATGTTATACCAAGCTGATAGAGGTATATAAGGTTACCGGGCAGTATAAAAAAGCTATGGACTATTTGGACACCGTGGCGGTGCTGAAAGACTCACTGATGAGCAGCGATAAGGCAAAGGAAATAAACCTGATGGAACTGAAATACCGGACGGCTGAAAAGGATAAACAGATAGCCCAGGGGCAGTTGCTGATAGCGCAGCAAAACAGTAAGCTGGTGCGGAAAAATATCTGGATTATCAGTATTGCCGGTGGTGTATTGCTGCTGCTGCTGGCATCGCTGGCCCTCTACCGCAATACACTGCATAAACAGCGCCTGCAGGCCGAGCAGATAAAATGGCTGGAGCAGGAAAATAAAATAGGCATACTGAAAGCGGCTGTGCAGGGAGAGGATAATGAGCGGGGCCGCATAGCGCGGGAGCTGCACGATGGCATAGGGGGGATGCTAAGCGCGGCGATGATGCGCTTCAGCGCCATGCACCACGACGACCAGGCAATAACGCAGAGCCCGGCGTATAAGGAAGCTATGGACATACTGGAAGAAATGGGGGATGAGATACGGAAAACGGCGCACAACCTGATGCCCGATGTGCTGCTGAAGCAAGACCTTGCAGAGGCGGTGCAACACTACTGCAATACCGTGCAGGAGGGTGGTGGGCTGCAAATAGATTTCCAGAGTTATGGCCAATTCGGGAACCTGTCGGAAGATTTCAAACTGAATGTGTACCGGATCATTCAGGAACTGCTAAAGAACATAACCCAGCATGCACAGGCCAGCCATGCGCTGGTGCAGTTGCTGAGGAATGAGCAACTGTTTACGGTAACGGTGGAAGATAACGGAACGGGGTTTAAGACGGATGAGGTGAAGCATGGGCTGGGGCTGAACAATATCCGCACCAGGGTAAGCAGCCTTGGAGGAGATTTTGCTCTGGAGTCGGAGGGGGGGAAGGGTACGAGTGTGTTTATTGAGTTTGAACAAAAAGCCCTACACACCTGAAACCCTATCCCTAAAGGGAACCAAGCATTAAGTGGTGTTCGTTTTTGTAAGGGTTTGTATATGATTGGGCACATGATTTTTATCGGAGTTGAGAAATTAAAAAGAATAAAAAAATCTTAGTATATGAATAGAAGCTCACCTTCTGGGGCTGGTAGTATCAGAATTGCTATTGCTGATGACCACCCGCTGGTGATAAACGGACTGCACCATATATTGGCTAATTGTGCGGATATGGTGATAACTGGCAGCTATACCAATGGTAAGGAACTGATGGCAGGGCTGGCAACTGTTGTGCCGGATGTACTGCTACTGGATATTCATATGCCGGGGCAGACAGGGGATGAACTGGCGGAGATTATCAATGAACAATATCCGCAGGTGAAAATGCTGGCCCTTACCAATGAGGATAATGTTTACTACATCAAGAATATGCTGCGTAAAGGCGTGCTGGGTTATATTCTAAAAACGACGCGTGAGGAGATTCTGGTGGATGCCATAAGAAAAGTGAACAGCGGTGAGCAATACCTGGAACTATCGCTTAAAGACAAGGTGATCAGGGATACCCTGCAAGCTAAAAAACAGGTGTCGGCCGATCTAATACTCTCACGCCGCGAAAAGGAAATTCTGCAATATATTGCCTCTGACCTAACCAGTCAACAGATTGCGGATAAATTATTTGTGAGCAAGCGCACTGTGGATAACCACCGCCTGAGTCTGATGATGAAACTGGGGGTGAAGAATGTGGCGGCGCTGGTGAAAAAAGGGATACAGTTGGGGTTGATAGAGTGAATATTTGTGAGTTAATCGATTAAATAAAATGGATAATTTATTTTAATGGCGGTTAAGTGGAATGGAGTGAAAAAAAGGAATCCTTTTGTGAGCCAACCTGATTATGGAGTAATATCTTACCAGCGCGAGATTGTTGGTCAGAAAATAAGACCAACAACGGCGAAAACGTGCCTTCGCTAAAGCTATAGCAGTTAATAACGTGCCTTCGCTAAAGCTATGGCAGTTAATAAAAGAAATATAACTTCGCAATATGGTGGAATTTATTTCATCAACGTTCCAAATTGTCATTATTACCTATTTTTGCCGCATGAATGATTTCAGGCCTGGCGGGTTTCAACAAATACCGGTTATTGTAAAAAATCTGCTGATAATTAATGTATTGGTTTTTTTGCTTACCCAGGTATTGCAAATGCAGGGTACTATCAACCTGGAAGATACCCTGGCCTTGTATTACTGGCAGTCGCCCAAATTTCGCTGGTGGCAGTTATTTACACATTTATTTATGCATGGCGGGGTAATGCATATCGCATTCAATATGTTTTCACTGTGGATGTTTGGGCGCATATTGGAGAATTTCTGGGGGCCTCAGCGTTTCATCTTATTTTACCTGGTTTGCGGCCTGGGCGCGGCTTTATGCCACCTGGGTGTGCTTACCTGGGAGTACACCCGGTTTACCAACGCATTTATGCAGTATCAGCTGCATCCCACATTTGTGGATTTCGCACATTTTGTGAGGCATTATATTCCAGGCGCAAGTCCGGGATCGATGGCAAATTGGGATGCCGCCCGTTCAATTGAGGAAATACAAAATTATTACACAGTAAATATGCTCCAGGAACCAACTGTAGGGGCATCGGGCGCTGTTTGCGGATTACTATTTGCCTTTGGTTACTTATGGCCCAATACGGAATTGTACATTTATTTTATTCCTATACCCATTAAAGCAAAATGGATTGTGACCGGCTTTATACTAATTGAGCTATCTGAAGGGTTGTACCATTCAGCAGGCGATAATATTGCCCATTTCGCCCACCTGGGGGGCATGTTGTTTGCGTTCATTTTGTTAAGAATCTGGAATAAAAGGATCCGCAACCGCTTTTATTAATATTTTTGAAAAATGAGAACAGGGCAAAGACGATCTGCGCTATCCTATATTCCGGGCTTAACCAATAATACTGTATTGCAACTGATCATTTTCCTTTCGGTGGCCTACATATTGTTTGCGCTAACCTGGGGTGTAATGATGCTGGTGTACCAGAGCGGGATCAACTTCAATTTTTATTTTATTCCCAATATAGCTCTTCCCCAACTTGCCATGATAAAGCAACACTGGTGGACTATTTTCACTTATGGATTATTCAACTTCCCCAACGGATTCTGGGAACTGTTCAGTAATATGTTGTGGCTATACTGTTTTGGCTCTGTGATTCAGATGGTAGCAGGACCGAGGCAAGTAATACCACTTTTTATTTATTGTATAATTATCGGTGCGATTTTTTATATACCCGGACAGTTGATTCCGGTACCAATGGGCAAATTGCCGCAATATGTGATGGGGCCGAGGGCAGGAATAATGGGTATGGCAGCAGCCGCGGTTACACTTACTCCCGGCTACAGGTTTTACCTGGGACCCACTTTTAGTATACCATTATTGGCAGTGGCAGGTGTTTATGCTTTATTAATGATTGTGGCATCGGGCTTTTGTTTACCTGTAATCGTAATGATAGCAGGAGGCGGATTAGCTGGGTTTGGGTATGCCAGATTGTATAAATCAGGCTCTCGCCCCGGAGACTGGATGTACAGGCTAACCAGGGGCATAGCAGGCCTGGTAACACCAAAAGAAAGCACCGGAACATACAGAAGATAAAGAATTCGGTATGTTATTGGCAATGTCATTAACGTAAGCCCAAAACGTAATGCGGTCAGCGCTGAAGAAGCGGTGTAGCACATTACTACCGTTAAGGAACATTGATGTTATTGGTATAATTTAAAGCGATTGCTTAATTCAAATGTTGGTTGGAATCTGAATTTGCAATTTCGGTTTAATAAAATAGTTGAAAATAGCCAGGTTCTTATTTTTCTGATTTTGATGGTATATTTATACCCTAAACTTATTTGAGTATTAATTTTGGTATTTAACATCCAGATTCAGCAATGCTATTCAACTCCATACCGTTTTTAATTTTCTTCCCGGTAGTAACGTTGCTGTTTTTTTTGTTACCGCATAAAATGCGGTGGGGTTTGTTGCTGGCTGCTTCCTGTTTTTTTTACATGTTTTTTAAGCCGGAGTATATACTGATTCTGGTATTTACTATTATCATTGATTATATAGCCGGGATATGGCTGGAAGATGAACCGGATAAGAAAAGACGAAAGCGTTTCCTGATACTAAGCCTGGTGGCCAATATTGGTGTGCTGGCGGTATTTAAATATTATAACTTCCTGAACGGAAACATTACAGGTATCGCTTCAACTTTCGGCTTTACCAACCATATTCCCTACCTGCATATGTTGTTGCCCATAGGGCTCTCATTTCACACCTTCCAGGCTATGAGTTATACCATTGAGGTATACAGGGGCAACCAGAAGGCCGAGCGGCATTTTGGTATTTATGCGCTCTATGTTATGTTTTACCCCCAACTGGTGGCAGGGCCTATAGAGCGCCCTCAGAATATTCTTCACCAGTTTTATGCGAAACAGGAATTCAGCTACCATAATGCAGTGCATGGATTGAACCTGATCGTGTATGGGTTATTTAAAAAGATAGTGGTAGCAGACAGGTTGTCGGAATATGTGAACCAGGTATATGGACATGTAGAACATGCCAACTCAATATCTACCCTGATTGCAGTATGTTTTTTCTCTGTTCAGATATATTGCGACTTCTCGGGTTATTCAGATATAGCGCGGGGCACGGCAAAGTTTATGGGTTATGATCTGATGATCAATTTTAACCGGCCCTATCTTTCAGCTTCGATATCCGAGTTCTGGACCCGCTGGCATATATCACTTTCTACCTGGTTCAGGGATTACCTTTACATTCCATTGGGAGGGAGCAGGGCAGGAAAATGGAACTGGTACCGTAACCTGATTATCGTGTTTCTGGTGAGCGGTTTGTGGCATGGCGCCAACTGGACTTTTATAGTATGGGGAGCACTGCATGGTTTTTTCAACATTTTTGGTATTCTTACAAAGGATGGCAGGGGGAAAATAGCCGCAGCAACAGGTTTGCACAGGCTGCCAGCTATAAACAAACTGATCAACCAGCTTACTGTTTTTGTGCTTGTAACATTTGCATGGATATTTTTCAGGGCAGAAAATTTCGGGGTGGCCAATGGCATAATACATAAGTTGTTTGCCAGAGATTATTCAATGAACCTGACCCAGCTATCGGCTGAAAAGGGCCCGCTTAACCTGATCATGAGCTTTTTCGTGATTGGCTTGCTGGGGTTGAGTTATAAGCTACCTGTGAACATGAAATTGAAACACAATCTTTTGTTTTTAACCGTTACGACTTTCATTATTATTATACTAGGGAAAAATGCAGGAGCCGAATTCATCTATTTCCAGTTTTAGGCTGTTTCTGTTGAGGATACTGCTGCCACTTATTTTAATAATAGGTGTGGCAGGGGTATTGTTCACTTATTTTTTCGAGAAGGAGATAATACTGAAAAACCAGAGTTGCGGGGCTTATAAAGTAAACCGCATAATGCATGAAACGCATCCGGATGAAATCCCCATTTTCGGATCTTCAAGGGCGGAAGGCTCTTTTTTGCCCGATAGCCTTGGTCCCAAATATTTTAATTACGGAATTAACGGAACGAAATATGATGTGACACTTTTTTTCCTGGATGAGGAGTGCCGGAAGCATAAGACAAATGAATGGGTAGTATTAAATTTCGACCTTGACGGGTTGCTGAATGGGGTGGGAGATATTTCCAACTTTATTCCTAATTCAGATTACCCGCCCCTGAAAAAGCTACTGGGCAAGGAGTTTATGCCGTATTTTAATTTGCCATTTTTGAAGTATTACGGCAGATTTGAGACCTATGCCAGATCGTATATGAGTGGCAGGATAGAATTGACGAAGGTGAACAATAAAGGTGCGGTTCTGGATAAAAATGTAATGCCTGAAAAGGAGTTTGAATCCCTGGTTAATGAGCGCAAAAGTCTGCCAACCACTTTTACCTGCGATCCGGCGCTAAAGCAGAAGTTTTTTGAAACTATTGCCCGGAATACCAATATGAATTTCGTGATTGTTATATCACCCTATCATTGGTCCTACTTTGAGAAGTACGCTAATCCGGGAGATGCAGCGCAATTCCTCGATTCGTTGAAAAGCTACAGGAATGTAAGGGTGCTTGATTTCAGTAAGATGGAACTGGCAGACAGTCTGTTTCTTAACACCACACACATCAATTTTAAAGGGGCGTTGAGATTCAACAGGCAGTTGCGGGATAGCCTCGAAAGGTTAGGGGTTCATTAACTGAGCATAATGAACAAAAAAAATGCGGCAATGTGTTATGATTGCCGCATCTCAGAAATATCTGCAGAATTATTTTTTCTTGTGTTTACTGATAGCTTCGGCTACGGCTGAGCGCAGCAGGAATTCAGGGTTAAGGCCAGTGAAAACTTTAATGCGGGTAGGCGACATTTTTAAACCTTTTTCCAATTGCAATTGTGCCTCTTTGGCTTTGCCTAACTGAAACAAGGTGGCTGCGTGGTAATAATAAAAATCGCCTTTTTCGCCGCAATGCTCCCGGGCCACTGCAAGTTGGGTAATAGCCTCATCATAGTATCCTGTAAGGAATAAACCCCTTATGAGGGCTACCCAGGTAGTCTTATTTCCGGGTTTCAGCCTTACTGCATTGAGATAGCAAACCAGCGCTTCGCTTTTTACATCCATCTCCATGAGGCAATTACCTATGGCCATACAATAGGATGCATTTTCTTTGTCGAGATGCAGCGCTACAGAAAAAGACTTTACCGCCTTTTCCCATTGCTTTTCCCGTGCGTATGTTTCACCTATTTTGTAAAAGATACCATCGTCCTGCGGGCTGAGTTGTGATGCCTGGCGATAAAACTGGCGGGCACGGGCAAAATCTTTCTGTTTTTCCCAGCAAAAGCCCATTGCTTCAAAGATCACATCTTCGGGCTTGGCAATTTCAATATGCTTTTCAAGCACCTCAAGAGCACGGGCATACCATTTCAGGCGCATATAGGCATCGGCCATATTGCGGTAAGCAAATTCAAATTTTTCGTCTATTGCCACACAATACTCGTAGGCATCAATGCACTTTTCGTACATTTTCAGTCCCTGATAAGCAGCGCCGAGGTTGAACCAGGCAAGCGGGTTGTAGGGGTCATCGTCGGAGAGCTGGGTATGTATCGTAACGCTTTCCTCAAGGCGACCGGTGAATTCGGCCCAGAAACAGATCTTCTGCAGGGCTTCTTCATTGCGGCGGTCTATTTTGATCACACGTTTCAGGGTGTCAAAAACGGCATCGAATTCTTCACTTTCATCATATACGTCACTGAGTTCGAGCAGTATTTCAATCTTTTCCTTGCCATGATAATCTTCAGACCTCTGTTCGAGCCAAAGGGCAGCCTGGTCGTACTTGAACTGGGATAGCAAAATATCGGATCGCAGCAAAACGGCATCCAGATTGTTTTTGTCGTATTGCTCCATTTCGTCCAGGGCTTTCAGCGCCTGACCGTATTTTTGAGCCTGTGTAAGTATTTCGGCACGCAGCAGCAGCACAGAAGCAGAAAACGGATAGTATGTTCTGGCTATTTCGCAAGCAAGTAATGCCTGTTCTTCATTACTGTTCTGAAAATAATATTCAATAACTCTTTCGAACTCCTCTTCATCCAGTATGCTCGCCGACTCACCACTCTTCACCTCTTCATATCTACGCAGGGTTTCATCCACTGGTCCCCAATCCTCATCAAATTCGTCATCAAACATATGCACATCATTTACATCAAAGTTAACCAAAATTACAAGCAATTGCAATAACCTATTGTTATGGCAGTGTAAAATGCACAGGATATTAACATCTTATTGATGGAGTTGCATCAATAAAGGGCAAAGTAAGTGAAGATGAAGTGTATGAGTCTATTTCACGTTATACTTTTAACGGGATAAAATGGTGCATTTTTGATATGTAAAAAAAGATACGCATCTTTATAAAACCTTTATAAGATGCGTATCATCAATCTCAGTACTAGTGAGACTGACAGGCTAAATTACGAAAGGTATCATTAT
>CAIUZK010000226.1 GCA_903903635.1 uncultured Bacteroidota bacterium | reverse complement strand
AGTCTTTTATTATATAAAAATAATTATGTGTTGCAATGAAAAATTTGCCTTTATGGATTGTAAATGCTTCCGGAGCATCTTCAAACTCCAATATCTTATTATAGGTTAAGCTATCCGCCGTTATTTTAAGTTCAAATAACGCTCCCCCGTTGAAACCCATATGGCAATATCCCACAATGAAATAAATTTTATTTTTATAATTTAAAAGGAATCTAACACGCAAATGAGCAATTTTGATCACTGGCTTTGAAGTATTGTTTGGTTTAAAGTTTAATTCTCCACCAAACTCACCTTTATCAATACCTGACAATGTTCCGTCGAATATTTTTCAGTTCACAATCAGAAATTCCATTAAACCTATTGACCTCTAATTGTCCATTGTTGATCTGCACTTCAAATTCATTTCCATCCTGATTTAATTTCTGCCATTCCGAACTTGGAGGTTGAGGTGGTAATGTTTCAATAAAGTGGTCAGGAATTGTTATCGATTTCTGCACACACGATGTTGTGTTTTGGAAAATCAGAAGTATGAAAAAGATTTGGAGGAATTTTCTGATATTACTTGACTTGTCAACCAAGTAATTTGTCTTTCAATAGATCTATACGAAAGTAAATATTTAAATCGAAGATTTATCTGTGTGAAAGTAACAGAGAGTGGAGCCTCCTTCGCTGAAAAAGCTACGGCGGCTGAAAGGGAAAATGAGAAAGATAATAAAACTCATTATCCGCTTTGGGCATTTTTCCTTGGGATTTATCAATCCTGCGCGAGGCTGTTGGTCAGGAAATAAGACCAACAGCGGCGTAAAACGAATAATGGATTTTGGAACCCATGATTGCAGAGCAACAAAAAATGCTGAAAGAAACAGGCATTCATATTCCGTAGCATTTTAAGTTACTGATTAATATCAGTACCTTTACTAATGGCTATCACGTGGGTGTATTCTTAATACGAACTAATTTTACAAAGCGCATTTTATACAGTTACAAATGAGAAAAATCATATTTGCCATCTCAGTTATTGCCGGAGTTTTTTTAATAACTACTTGCACACACAAGCCGTTTCCAATCCCTAAGTCTGCAATAATTACCCCGCCGCCGATAGATTCTACACATCATGATACCACCTCCACTGTTCCTGATACTTCTGTCTGCTTTCAGCGGGATGTGCTGCCTATATTCATAGGTAGTTGCGCCAAACCCGGTTGTCATGATCCTATTACTAATGCTGAGGGATATGACTTGTCAACTTATAGTAATATCATTTCTAAAGGCTTAGTGAAATATAACAGTTCAGCCAGCTACCTGTACACCATTTGTGTCAGTGGTGAAATGCCAACCTATCCAACTCCTAAACTGGACAGCACTCAACTGAGTTTTATCAAACGGTGGATAGAAAAGGGAGCGCCCAACGACACGAATTGTATCGTTTACTGTGACACTAACAAATATACGTTTGCTGTTGGTGTAGCCCCGATAATGCAGAAATACTGCTATGGCTGCCATGCCACCGCTGTAGCGGCTACTTCTGGCAAAGGTGTTATTCTTGATACCTACAGTGGAGTATTGGGACAAGCACAAAATGGCAAACTCCTTGGTGACCTTAATCACTTATCCGGATTTTATTACATGCCTCTCGGTGGTGCGAAACTGAGCGACTGCCAAATAACCCAGATAAAGAAATGGATAGATAATGGAGCTCTGAATAATTAACTTTAGATGATTCGATTCCTTCGTCTAAATCACGCTTATCGGAGTCCGGTTGGCGAACTCGATAGACACGCCGGACAATAGGCTATTTATAATAGAAATCGCGAAGAGCGTAGTGTAGCGGCTTTCAAAACAGCATAGTGCAAAATCCAGTGCAAGACACTTTTAAAACCGCCCAAAAACAGGATAAAAAAAGAGCTGTACGTATGTACGACTCCGATTTGCAGCTTGTTAAGCTATCGGTGCCCCGGAACAGACAAAACAATAAAGCAATTATGTGGGTTTCTGAATGATTTATTAATCCTGCGCGAGGCTGATGGTCAGAAGATAAGACCAACAGCGGCGTAAAAAATTGAGCCCGCCCAGCTATTTTGCTCCTATCTCCTCTAATATAAAAGCGAAAATTCAAATATTGACTTTGTAGTCTGTAACCCAATATTCATTACATTGTGTACCCAATGTGGTATTATGTTTTTGTTTTTATTGGATCATTTATCGTTGATTCGGTGCCATTTATAGGTCCGCCTGCATGGACCGTTATGGTATTCTTCCAGATGCGGTACAACCTGAATATGTGGATTGTATTAATAGTAGGCGTTTTGGGATCTGCATTAGGAAGGTATATCCTAAGTAAATATATTCCCTTCTTTTCTGCAAAATTTATTAAAGCAGGGAAAAAAGAAGATATCCTATTCATTGGTAAAAAGCTTGCTGGTAATAGTTGGAAGGTTCAGCTTTTTGTTTTGCTATACACATTGATGCCATTACCTTCTACCCCATTGTTTACTGCTTCTGGGATGGCAAAGATCAAGACTTGGCAAATCATCCCCGCCTTTCTAATTGGTAAGTTTACGAGTGATATGATAATGGTGCTTACTGGTGATTATGCTGCAAAAAATGCCCGGGAAATTGCCCATGGTTTGTTATCATGGAAAACGATTTCAGGCACCGCATTGGGTATAATACTTGTTTTTGTATTTCTGTTCATTGATTGGCATATGCTGCTCAAGGAAAAGAAATTCAGGTTAAATTTTCATATATGGAAATAATTTAAATTACCAATCGGTAAGCATATTCCCAGTAATGGTGCCGGAGATTTTAAATAGCATTTTTTCCTTGAATGATTCTTAGTATCACCGCAATAATTGCTATAACTAATAAGATGTGGATGAGTCCTCCTGCATGAAATCCTATAAAGCCGATAGCCCAACCAATGATAAGTAGTACTGCTACAATATAAAGTAGATTGCTCATGATTTTTGTTTTAATAATAATTATCAAATTATTTTGAAGTCTTTTCTTTTTTAGTTTTATCTGCATTGATGTCGATACCAGTGCTGTCCGGATCAGTCTCTCTTTTTGGTTTATCAAATTTATTTGCAACTTTTCTTGTTTTCGTACTATCCGGGTTTATGTCAGTACCTGTTTTGTCAGCATCATTATCCGGGCTTGTATGGTCCGCTAAATTTTCAGGTAGTTTATTTTCCTTTGCTTTTCCTTTGTAATTGTTTTTCATTTTCCATCTATGGTTATAAAGTTCAGCCATTAATTCTATGCTAAAATATCAAACATCAAATCACCGTTATATGATTCAAATCAGTGGCGCCGTTGATATTAGTTAATTAACCAACATAGTCCTGAGTAGAACTCTGTTGCCAATCAATGCTACAACATTAAATAATAAGCCCCTATTTGGGTAATCGGGATACACCCAGTCACGTGCGATATGGTTACTTCTATCCATAATTTCCCCCTCATCATGCAAAAAGTTAACCAGGGATGCACACTCAAAAATTGAGCCACGTGATGTAACATAAAAATTTCTCCGGTCTTTATTACTGAATTTCGCGCTTCCTTCTGCAATGTTCAACATTATACTTAGGGCTTGCACGGCCCAATTGGTCCCGCGCATACCCCGGGATGCTTTTGTTTCCTTTTAAAAGGCGATATACTTTCTGGTTAGATGCATATGCCTTTTTATAAACCTCGGGATTTTCGTAAGGGAACATATAATACTGAGATTAAAACTGGAATACAAAGCTAATAGATTTAGATTTAGAGCGAGAAACAGACCGCGTGCCGCCATAGCTTTAGCGATGGCGCAGCGGGAGCGGAGCCTCCTTCGCTGAAAAAGCTATGGCGGCTAAAAGGGAAAAATGAGAAAGCTGTTATGGTGGGTTTCTGAATGATTTATTAATCCTGCTCGAGGCTGTTGGTCAGAAGGTAAGACCAACAGCGGCGGGAAAAAGCCCGGGTTGAGCCTGAATCGAGAATGATTAGGACATGCTCTGGGGTCAATTTATACGCCTTTAAATGTTATGTGTTCGCGCGGGTTCTTGAGCGCTTGGATCTCTAATAAAAGGCCCTACGTTAGGGGGGAAATTCTTTTGGCACAAATAGATGTCGAAAACTTCCGTGATTGGTTATCACGGAGATATAAGAGCAAGAAGACTGTAGTCAACTGTAAACAATGAAGCTACTGTATTTGCAACAGGATTTAGTGGACGAATTGCTTAGGCTGTTCAAACTGAAAAAGAGCAGTTGCGAGGATAAAAACTTAATTCGTCTGAATAGT